>NZ_DOTK01000004.1:0-25052 GCF_003521185.1 Brevibacillus sp. | reverse complement strand
GGGTAGCCTCCTACCCGATTTGGATTGTAAAAAACGAGCAGCATGCAGCCATAGTCGTAACCAACCCTTATGCTAGGAAAAACCAGGCGGAGGGTTTGCCTTATGCTAACCTTCCACGAGGATCAACTTGTCCATTTTGCAAAATGCCGTGCACTTGTTTTCGTATGAATGCCGCACCGTTCGCTCGCATACGCATAGGTAAGAATGATATTGCACCGAAAGTGGCACGACCCATTTTCAGAAAACGAGGCGCGTGCGCCTGTAGAAGGGGGGCTTATCCATGAAGCGTTGGAGCCGCCGTCTGCGCCAATTGGCCGGAGGTGTGTTGGATCTGCCGCAAGATGTGGTCCTGGAAGTCCCGCGCATTACGATGATCGGTCATTTGCAAATGTACATAGAGAATCATCGCGGTGTTCTGCATTTCAGCGAACACGAGCTGCGTCTGCTGCTTACAAACGGCCAGATGATTGTCTCAGGCGAACAGCTTGTCATCCGGGCGATTTTGCCGGAAGAGGTGCTTCTCGAAGGAAGGATTGGCGGAGTCAAATTTTTGGAGACAGGGCCACAAGGCTCCTAGCACAAGGAAAGGTGGACGGCACATATGCGAAACGGACTCAAGGAATGGGTAGATGGACACATCACCATCACCGTACGGGGTAAGCGGTTTGAGCGTTTGCTGAATATGGCCGTGCGGGATGGCATTCGAATCTGGAATATTCGCAGGGTCGGTGCGGAGGTGAGCCGCTGCGATATCCTGATTCGTGACTATTTTCGCCTCAGGCCGCTGTTGAAGGAGACAGGCTGTCGCAGCCACGTGGAAAACAGGGACGGATTGCCTTTCTGGCTGCTCCGCGTGCGCAGGCGCGCTGGACTGGCTATTGGCGCTGTTTTGTTTTTTATTGGATTGTACATGCTTTCCTCGTTTGTATGGAGCGTGGAAGTAACGGGAACGAAGCATATCGACCCTGCACGCGTCATTCGCGCTGCGGACGAGATCGGGATTAAACAAGGGGCATGGAAGGTCAAACTAAAGGAACCGCTGCTGCTGCAAAAAGAACTGTTGAGCTTGTTGCCGGAAGCCGCCTGGGTCGGAATCGACATCCAGGGAACGAAGGTCAGGCTGCAAGTCGTGGAAAAGGAAGCGCCCGTCAAGCCTTTGGCGACGGGGCCGCGCCATCTCGTCGCCAAAAAGCGTGCTGTCATCCATAAAATTCTCCCGGAAGTGGGCAAAAGCCAGGTGACGAACAATCAGCTTGTCGAAAAAGGCCAGGTGCTCATCTCCGGAATCATTGGCAATGACACGCGCCAGCAAGCCGTATCGGCGCGAGGCAAGGTGCAGGGAGAAGTCTGGTATGTAAGCAACACCTCTGTCCCTTTGAAGCAAACGATCTATCGGCTGACCGGAGAGAAGCAGGAGCAGCAGTATTTGCTGGTGGGATCGTATGCGATTCAAGTGTGGCCGTTTAACAAAGAGCTGTTTTCCGAAGCCCAGACGTCGGAAAAACGCTACGTTCCTTCCTATGCGGGATACACGTCGCCAGTAGGCTGGAAAACGGTCGAATATGCGCAAATCGAGCCGGTTACGAAGCAATTGAGCACAGAAGAGGCCACGGAAGTAGCGAAAAAATTCGCCAGAGCAGACATTTTGCAAAAAGCTGGTAAAGATGCGTTCATTCAGGACGAAAAAGTTTTGCACGTCACCGCAGAGAATGGTAAAGTTTACGTAAGCATTCATTTTTCCGTCATTGAAGAAATTGCCGTTGAACAGCCAATCGTACCCCAGTCACCCGTGAACAATGGCAATCCGTGACGTCAATTGCTGATAACCGTTGCAAGGAGATGGAAGCCTGTTGCACGTACAAGATGAGGTAAGAATCCCGTTTTCAGACGCATCTGAGGCTCTGCTTTTGTTTGGACCGCACGACGCGTACCTAAAGCTGATCGAGGAAAAAAGTCCTGCCCAAATCATGACCCGCGAAGGCGAACTGGTCATTAGCGGCGACAAGCCGGAAGTGGATAAGCTGACCGAGCTGATCGGTGTTTTGCTGCAGCTGATCCGCAGAGGAATCGCTTTGTCCGAACGAGACATCTCGTACGCGATGATGCTCGTAGGCCGGGGAGAAGCAGCCCAACTGCTGGATGTTTATGATGAGGAAGTGGCGCGCACCCAGCGCGGAAAAGTAATCAGGGCCAAAACTCTCGGACAGCGGCACTATTTGTCGGCGATCAAGAAGCGCGACATCGTCTTCGGAATAGGGCCTGCCGGAACGGGAAAAACGTATTTGGCAGTGGTCACAGCAGTAAACGCGTTGAAAAATGGACGTGTCAAACGGATCGTTCTTACCAGACCGGCTGTAGAGGCGGGAGAAAGCTTGGGCTTTTTGCCTGGCGATCTGCAAGAAAAAGTAGACCCGTATCTGCGTCCGCTTTACGATGCTTTGTATGACATGCTTGGAAACGAGCAGGTAGCCAAGATGATGGAGCGCGGACTGATTGAAGTGGCTCCTTTGGCATACATGCGTGGGCGTACATTGGAGGACTCGTTTGTCATTCTGGATGAGGCGCAAAACACCACTCCCGAGCAAATGAAAATGTTTTTGACCCGGCTTGGTTTCGGCTCCAAAATGGTGATTACCGGAGACGTAACACAGGTGGACTTGCCGAAAGGGAAAAAATCCGGCTTGCGTGAAGCGCAGCGCATTTTAGGCGCGATACCGGATGTAGCTTTCATCCATTTCCAGGAAGGCGATGTCGTACGCCACAGTCTGGTGCAAAAAATTATCGCTGCCTATGCAAAAGAAGAAGTCGACCACGGCTATTGATAAATGGTGTGTAAAAAGGAGATCGTTCATCTGTGCTATCTGTAGAAATCCTCCACGAAGAAATCGAACCGCTTGATGAAAGCTTGCAAAAACTGATGACCGAATGCCTCGAAGCTTGCGCAAAGCTGGAGGACGTACAGGGAGAAGTCGTAGTGACTCTGGTCACCAATGAGCGAATCCACGAGCTGAACCGCGATTACCGCGGCGTGGATCGCCCAACCGACGTGTTGTCCTTCGCCATGAACGAGCCGGGCGAAGGCGAGATGGAAATCTTTTTCGACGAGGGCGAAGCGGACGAAGTTCCGAACATGCTGGGGGATATCATTATCTCTGTGCAAAAAGTCAAGGAGCAGGCCGAAGACTACGGCCACTCTTTCGAAAGAGAGCTGGGCTTCCTCGCTGTGCATGGCTTTCTCCATCTGCTCGGCTACGACCATGGTACGCCGGAAGAGGAGAAAGAAATGTTCTCCCGTCAGGAACAGGTTTTGGAGCAGATCGGCTTGACGAGGTAGGAGATTACGTTGAAAGAACTCCGAAGAATGGCGAGCAGCTTTTCGTACGCCATGCAAGGAATTGGGCATACCGTAAAGACACAGCGAAACATGCAAATCCACGTAGCCGCTGCTGTAATCGTTTTGGCGGCGGCCTGGTGGCTGCAAATTCCCCGCAGCGATGTTTTGCTGGTCTTTTTTTCTATCGGCCTTGTTTTTTCGCTGGAGCTGGTGAATACGGCCGTAGAAGCGACCGTTGACCTCGCTTCTCCCGAGTGGCATGAAAAGGCGAAAATAGCCAAGGATGCTTGCGCCGGAGCAGTGCTCGTAGCGGCTATCCTGTCTGCCATCATCGGGTTTATCGTCTTCGGGCCGCCGCTGCTGCAAAAAATAGCGGGGTAGCCCGGAAGCAGCGATTTGACTGGGGAAACGCAAAGTTTGTGCCATGAGAACGACCGGACGGGCCTTACTGGGAGGCCGTAAAGTCTGGTCTCTTGGCGTCCCGTCGTCAGGATGGACCATAATGCGCCCCGTCAGAAAAAATAGTAGAGACTACGCATAAGAGGAATGATGAGAATGGATAAACAAGCATTGCTTGCTGGTGCGATCCAAGCAAGAGAACTGGCGTATGTGCCTTACTCCAAGTTTCAGGTGGGCGCAGCGCTGTTGTGTGAGAGCGGCAAGGTTTATTTGGGCGGCAATATCGAAAACGCTGCATACTCGCTGTGCAACTGCGCAGAGCGTACGGCCCTGTTCAAAGCTTATTCGGAGGGGGACCGCACGTTCAAGGCGCTGGCTGTGGCGGCGGACACCCCTGGAGCGGTGTCTCCGTGCGGCGCGTGCCGTCAGGTGTTGGCTGAGCTTTGCCCGCCGGACATGCCTGTATACTTGACCAACCTGAAAGGCGACGTCGAGGAAACAACAGTATCTGCCCTTTTGCCGGGGGCATTTTCCAAGGAGGATTTACGTGGATAACCGCAAGACCAAACAATCATTCAAATCAGGATTCGTATCTATCGTGGGGCGCCCGAACGTAGGGAAATCGACGCTGCTGAACCACGTCGTCGGCCACAAGATCGCAATCATGTCCAATAAGCCGCAAACGACGCGCAACAAAATCACCGCTGTTCATACGACGGAAGCAGGGCAAATCATCTTCATCGATACGCCAGGGATTCACAAACCGCAATCCAAGCTGGGCAACTACATGGTGTCGGTGGCTGAAAATACGCTCAATGAAGTCGACCTCGTGCTGTTTGTGGTAGACGCGACCGAAAAGCGCGGAGCGAGTGACGACTACATCATCGAGCGGCTGAAGCAAGTCAAGACTCCGGTATTTTTGGTGATCAACAAAATTGACAAGGTTCATCCGGAAGCGCTGTTGCCGATTATCGACGATTACCGCCAGTTGTACGATTTCAAGCAGATCGTTCCGATTTCCGCCTTGGAGGGCAACAACACTGCTTCCTTGACCGAAGCGATCATGGGGGAAATGGAAGAAGGGCCGATGTTCTACCCGGCCGACCAGGTGACCGATCATCCGGAGCGTTTTGTCGTGGCCGAGTTGATTCGCGAAAAAGTTCTGCATTTGACCCGCGAAGAAGTGCCCCATTCGATTGCTGTCGTCGTGGAGGAAATGAAGCGCGGCGAAAACGGGAAGACGCTGTACATTTACGCGGCGATTTACGTGGAACGCGATTCGCAGCGCGGCATTTTGATCGGACAAAAAGGCCAGATGCTGAAAGAAATCGGCAGACGGGCGAGAAAAGATATCGAGCGGCTGATGGGGGATCAAGTATTCCTGGAGCTGTGGATCAAGGTGAAAAAGGACTGGCGCAACCAGGAGCGGATGCTGCGCAACTTCGGCTTTTACAACGAAGAATAGGCAGATGGCTGTCCTTCGTTTTCATTCGTGTTAATTTTTCCAAGGCATATAATAACGGGCGCAGGTGATTCTAAGAAGGAAGTGGATAGACCCGATACAGGAAAGGATGATGCTCCATGCTTCGTGACTTTTCTTGGAGAGTTTTCGCTTCAACCGGTGACATCCATGCTTACCTTCTCTACCGCGATCACCATCAGGCGGAAGGCTCTTCAGAAGACGTTCTGCTTGATTTTGCCCAGGAAGAATTGGGTGACTCGCAGGCATGCTTGTAAAATGGGAAGGGATTGTCATTCGCAGCGTGGACTATGGCGAGTCCAGCAAAGTGGTGACGTTGTTTACCAGGGAGAACGGCAAGCTAGGCGTGATGGCGCGCGGTGCTAAAAAGACCAAGAGCCGTCTTGCCGCCGTCTCCCAGTTGTTTTCGCACGGTTATTTTCTGTGCAAGGCAGGGCCCGGAGCGGGAATGCCCGATCTGTCGCAGGGTGACATCGTGGATTCCTTCCGGGACATGCGGCAAGCCCTCACTGCGACGGCTTATGCCGCTTACATAGCAGAGCTTTTGGATCGATTGACACATGAACGGGAGCCGAATCCGTATTTGTTCCAGCTATTGCTGCAGACGTTTCGCTATCTGGACGAAGGGGTGGACCCGGAAATTTTGTGCCGGATTTTCGAGGTGAAGATGCTGATTGTAGCCGGGATTTCGCCACAGCTGTCAGCTTGTGCGAACTGCGGACAACAGCGGGAGCCTTATGCGATCAGCGTATCGCAGGGCGGGTTGCTGTGCCCGTCTTGCCAGCCATCAGACCCGTATGCACTGGCGGTCACGCCTTCTACCTGGAAGCTGTTGCGGCTGTTCCAGGTATTTGATTTGGAACGTTTGGGCGACATCGAGGTGAAGCCGGCGACGCGCAGCCAGCTCAAGCATGTGATTCGCAGCTTCATGGACGAGCATCTTGATCTGAGGCTGAAAAGTCGCGCATTTCTGGAACAACTGGAGCGAATGGAAAGGATGGCTCAGTCCGACAGTGACTGATTGACATTCGATTTTCTTTTCGTTATGATAAGGAACAAACTTACATACCGAACGTTGCCATGAAGGAAAAGAGTAGTCGGCCACTGTGTGCAAAAAGCGAACCGGGGAAGGTGAAAGCCCGGTCACCACGCTGATGAAGGGCATTCCGGAGCAATTTGGTCTTTAGAAGGTGGGCGAAGAACGTATTCGCCAAGTAGGGTGGAACCGCGAGAATCCTCTCGTCCCTACACTGTCGTTTTGCAGACAGTGTAGAGGCGGGAGGTTTTTATTTTTGGAGGAGGAAAAGAGCATGAAAATGACATTTCAAGACATCATTTTGACGCTGCAAAACTTTTGGGCCAAGCAAAATTGCCTGATCGTGCAGCCGTACGACGTGGAAAAAGGAGCGGGTACGCTGAACCCGATGACATTTTTGCGCTCCATCGGACCTGAGCCGTGGAACGTGGCGTACGTGGAGCCGTCCCGTCGCCCGGCGGACGGCCGCTACGGGGAAAACCCGAACCGTCTGTACCAGCACCACCAGTTTCAGGTGATCATGAAGCCGTCGCCGGACAATATCCAGGAGCTGTATTTGGAGAGTCTGCGTCAGTTGGGGATTGAACCGCTGGAGCACGACATCCGCTTCGTGGAAGACAACTGGGAGCATCCGGGTCTGGGCGCATGGGGGCTTGGCTGGGAAGTGTGGCTCGACGGTATGGAAATCACCCAGTTCACCTACTTCCAGCAAGTCGGCGGTCTGGAGTGCAAGCCAGTTGCCGTTGAGCTGACGTACGGTCTGGAACGCCTGGCTTCTTACATTCAGGAAAAGGAAAATGTGTTCGATCTGGAATGGTGCAACGGCTACACGTACGGAGACGTGTTCTTACAGCCTGAATACGAGCACTCCAAATACACGTTTGAGCTGTCTGACGTAGACATGCTGTTCACGCTTTACAACACATACGAAGCAGAAGCAAAACGGCTGATGAAAGAGCGCCTGGTTTATCCGGCGTACGATTACGTGCTGAAATGTTCGCATACGTTCAACCTTCTGGACGCCAGAGGGGCGATCAGCGTGACAGAGCGCACCGGCTACATCGCACGTGTCCGCAATTTGTCCCGCGAAGTGGCACAAACGTACTACGCAGAGCGCGAGCGTCTCGGCTTCCCGCTTTTGAAAAAAGACGGCACACACGAGGAAGAAACGGCACAGGTGAAGGGAGAGGATACAAATGAGTAAACGCGATTTGCTCGTAGAAGTAGGTCTGGAAGAAATGCCAGCGCGGTTTGTGGCCCTGGCAGCATCGCAATTCAAGGAAAAAGTGGAGAAGTGGCTGACGGCAGAGCGCGTTCCCTTCGACCAGATTACTGCGCTGGAGACGCCGCGCCGATTCGCCTTGCTGATTACCGGACTCGCTGAGAAGCAGCCGGATCGCAACGACGAAGCAAAAGGTCCGGCAAAGAAAATCGCACAGGACGAAGCGGGCAACTGGTCCAAGGCAGCGCTTGGCTTCGCACGCAGCAACAACGTCGACCCGAACGACTTGTACTTTAAAGAAGTGAACGGCGTGGAATACGTGCACGCGAGAAAAGCGGAAGCGGGCAAGGCGACGACAGAAATTTTGCCGCACCTCTCCGAAGTGATTGCAGGCATGAGCTTCCCGAAAAATATGCGCTGGGGCGCGAGAGACTTGAAATACGTTCGCCCGATTCGCTGGCTGGTAGCCCTGTTCGGCGATGAATTGATTGACCTGGAGATCGCCGGAGTAAAAAGCGGACGCATCTCCCGCGGCCATCGCTTCCTCGGGACGGAAGTGACGCTCGCTCACCCGAGTGAGTACGTAAGCAAGCTGGCGGAACAGCACGTCATGGTCGACCCGCAAGAGCGCAGGGCGACGATCGTGGAGCAAATCCGCCGTTTGGAGCAGGAACACGGCTGGACGATCCCGATGGATGAGGGGCTTCTGGATGAAGTCGTCCATCTGGTCGAGTATCCGACAGCGCTGTACGGCACGTTTGAAGCAGAGTTTTTGACGATCCCGCGCGAAGTACTGGTCACTTCCATGCGCGAGCATCAGCGCTACTTCCCGGTGGAAAATGCGCAGGGACAACTGCTCAATCATTTCGTTACCGTGCGCAACGGCGATAGCCGCGCTCTGGAAAATGTAGCAAAAGGAAACGAAAAAGTGCTGCGCGCCCGTCTGTCTGACGCCCGTTTCTTCTATGTAGAGGACCAGAAGCTGTCCATCGACAGCTGCCTGAAGCGGCTGGAGACAATCGTTTTCCACGAGGAGCTGGGAACGATTGGAGACAAAGTCCGCCGCGTGCGCAAAACAGCGGGTCTGATTGCAAGCAAGCTCGGAGTAAGTGCAGAAGAAGCCAAACAAGTAGACCGAATCGCAGAAATCGCCAAGTTCGACCTCGTGACCAACATGGTCGGCGAGTTCCCGGAACTGCAAGGCATCATGGGTGAGGATTACGCCCGCAAGGCAGGGGAGTCCGAACTCGTGGCGCGCGGTGTGTTCGAGCACTATTTGCCTCGTTTCGCTGGCGACCTGATGCCTGCTTCCGCACAGGGAGCAATCGCGAGCATGGCTGACAAGCTGGATACGATCGTCGGCTGCTTTGCCATCGGAATCGTGCCGACAGGCTCCCAGGACCCATACGGTCTGCGCCGGATGGCAGCGGGGATTGTCAGCATCTTGCTGGAACGCAACTGGCAGCTGTCCCTCGACGAACTGTGGGATGCAGCGCTCGAAGGCTACAGTGCACAAGGCGTAAGCAAACGGACGGCAGAAGAAGTGAAAAAGGATCTGGTCGATTTCTTCGCCCTTCGTCTGAAAAACGTTCTGCAAGAAAACAACGTGCGCTACGATGTGATCGACGCCGTGTTGAGCGCAGATTTGACCAAAGTTCCCGATGTGCTGGCAAAAGCGAAGGCGCTGATGGCGACTGTTGCAGCTGAGGACTTCAAGCTGATCGTCGAGCAGTTTACGCGGGTGAACAACCTCGCGCAAAAAGCGGAATCCGACAGCGTGAACGAAGCGCTGTTCGCCGAAGAAGCCGAGCGCAATCTGTACCAGTCTTACCAGTCTGTCGCCAAAGAAGTGCAAGGACTGGATGACCAAGCGAAAATTTTGGCGACGCTCTCGACGCTGCGCGAGCCGATTCAGGCGTTTTTCGATAAAGTCATGGTTATGGCGGAAGATCAGGCTGTTCGCGCTAACCGACTGGGCATGCTTCTTTGCATCTCCCGTCTTTTGAACGCCTATGCCGATTTCGCGAAAATTGTATTTGCCTAACAACGAATAGGCTGGTGCCTCCGTCCTATAATGAGACGGGGGCACCTTTTTTCCGCGCGAAAGAAGGAATATCCGGTCGAATAGAGTAATACTAGGAAGAGGTAAAGACAGAACCGGGGTGATTGGTCATCGAGCTTACCAAGCGTCAAGAGCAGATCTTACAGATAGTGAAGGATGACGGGCCGATTACGGGCGAGCATATCGCGGAGCGCCTCAATCTGACTCGCGCTACTTTGCGCCCTGATCTCTCCATCCTCACGATGTCAGGATATTTAGAAGCCAGACCTCGGGTCGGGTATTTTTATGCCGGCAGACCAGCAAGCTCCGTCATTAGTGAACGGCTTCACAAACTGATCGTCAATGATTACAAGGCGGTGCCGATCGTAGTTTCCGAGTCCGCCTCCGCTTACGATGCAATCGTTACCCTCTTTCTGGAGGATGTCGGAACGTTGTTCGTCGTCAATCAAAAAGGATATTTGGCTGGCGTCATCTCCCGCAAGGACCTTTTGCGCGCTTCGCTCGGCAACAAGACGCTGGAAGATGTGCCGGTCAGCATCATCATGTCCAGGATGCCGAATATCATCACTTGTGGCCCGGAGGAAACCTTGTACGCAGCGGCGAAGAAGCTGATCGATTTTCAGATCGATTCCTTGCCTGTCGTACGACCCAGCGATGAGGACCCGAGACAGATGGAATTGATGGGACGGGTTACGAAGACGACGATCGCCAAAGCATTTGTTGAATTGGGCAGCGAACCGAAAGTGTAGGAGGAGAATGGATGCAAGGTAACCAACAAGGACAGCTCATCTACGTGGTCTCGGACTCCATTGGCGAAACGGCTGAGCTTGTCGTTCGCGCAGGAGCCAGTCAATTTGACCGTTTTTTGTTCGATGTGCAAAAGTATCCCTACATAGAAGACAAGGAATCCATCGACGAAATCATTGCCTCTGCAAAAGAATCGAAGGCGATGATCGTCTTTACGCTGGTCATCCCGGAATTGAACGCCTATATCACCCAGCAGGCGGCGATCCACAGCATTCCGGCCATTGACGTCATGGGTCCGCTCATGAACACGCTGCAAGGCATGCTGAAGGAGCCGCCGACTGGCAAGCCGGGGCTTGTGCGCAGACTGGACGAGGAGTATTTCCGCAAGGTGGACGCCATCGAGTTCGCCGTCAAGTACGATGACGGACGCGATCCACGCGGACTTTTGCGAGCGGACGTTGTGCTGATCGGCGTATCGCGCACCTCCAAGACGCCGCTCTCCATGTACTTGGCAAACAAGCGCCTGAAAGTGGCGAACGTTCCGCTTGTCCCGGAAGTGGAGCCGCCAGAAGAGCTGTTCCAGCTTCCGCAGGAGCGGTGTATCGGGTTGACCATCAATCCGGAGCAGTTGAACGGCATTCGTACCGAACGACTCAAAGCGCTCGGATTGACGGCGCAAGCCAATTACGCGAACCTGGACCGGATTACAGAGGAGCTTGCTTACTCCAAGCGGATTATTGACCGATTGGGCTGCAAGGTCATTGACGTTTCCAACAAGGCAGTAGAGGAAACAGCCAACATCATTTTGGAGATCATTCGCAAAAACAATCTCCGAAGTGAAAGGAAATAGGTCAAAAGAAGGAATTTGACGACTTTTGTAGAAAATCAGTTAGGAAAGGTTTGTTCCCCAGGAGCCGCAAGAGCGTTTATTGCTCGCGGAAATGTGGAAAAGTAGAAAAGAAGAAAAGAAGTTTAAGACAAAGAAGGAATTTGACGAATTTTGACGAACTAAATAATCTCATCGTGCGATTCTCCTAAAAAGGTGGAAAGACATGACAGGTCCCACTTCAGATGAATTTGTGAACCAAGTGCGTGCCGCTGTCGACATCGTAGACGTTGTAGGAGAGTACGTTCAACTGAGAAAAAGCGGTCGTGCCTTTCTCGGTCTATGTCCGTTTCACTCTGAAAAGAGCCCTTCCTTCAATGTGAATGCAGAGCGACAGTTTTTTCATTGCTTTGGCTGCGGGGCAGGTGGGGATGTCTTTTCCTTTTTAATGAAACTGGAGCAGCTGACGTTCCCAGAGGCATTGCACAAATTGGCGGAGCGTGCCGGGATCGCCGTGCCCCAGACACAGCAAGTAGAGGAATCTCCAGAAAAGCGCTCGAAGCAAGCCATGCAGGAAGCGCATCAGCTTGTCGCGAAGCTGTACCACTACGTGCTGACGGAGACGCCATATGGCGTGGAGGCGATGAAGTATTTAGCCAAGCGCGGAATGTCTCCTCAGACGATTGCCGAGTTTCAGATCGGCTTTGCCCCGGATTCCTGGGATTTCGTGACGCAGTTTTTGAAAAAACGGCGTTTTTCACAGGAGTTGATGGTGGACGCTGGTCTCTTGGCAAAAAGCGATGGAGGAAAAGTATTTGATCGCTTCCGGGGACGAATCATGTTCCCGATCCAGGACACCCAGGGAAATGTCATCGGATTCGGCGGCCGCCTCTTGGCCGGCTCTCAGCCAAAATCTCAACCGAAGTATTTAAACAGCCCGGAAAGCCTTTTGTTTAACAAAAGCGCTACCCTGTTCAACCTTCACCGTGCCCGTCCGTATATTAGAAAGAGGAAGCAGGCACTACTGTTTGAAGGGTATGTCGATGTCATTTCGGCATGGCAGGCGGGTTTTCCCCAAGGAGTTGCTACGCTGGGGACCGCTTTGACCGAGCAGCAGGCACGGATGATTCGCCGCAATGTCGATTCGGTCGTGCTGTGCTACGACGGAGATGCTGCTGGTCAGGAAGCGACAAGCAAGGCAATCCACATACTGCAGCAGGCGGGTCTCATCGTTCGGGTAGCTCCTTTGCCGCAAGGTGTCGATCCAGATGATTACATACGCCAGCACGGTGCTGAAGCCTTTTCTCAGCAAGTGCTGCTGCAGGCGATGCCGGTTACGGCTTTTCGCTTGAAACATTTACGAAGCCAGATCGTAATACATGATGAGACGGACAAGGCCCGCTTGATCGCCAAAGCCGTGGAAATCATCAACGAGCTGGAAAGCCCGGTGGAGCGGGATATGTATTTGCGGCAATTGGCGGATGAATATTCCCTTACTCTCGGCGATTTGAAATGGGAGTCCAAACGCGTTTATAAACAGCAAAAAAGTGAACGCCAAAGGGATAAAGTGCCGTCAGCATGGAATAATAGTATAAATAATGGCAAAGTTACGCTCGCGAAAACACTGCCACCCGCTTACCACACGGCTGAGCGCATGCTGCTGTACTACATGATGCGGAATGAAGAAATCGCCGCCCGCGTCCAGGAGGAATGCAGCGCCCACTTTCAAGTGGACGAACACGATGCGCTGGCTGCCTACCTGTACGCCTACTACGCAGAGGGAAACCCGGAAGACCCTGGAGGGTTCATACATTACGTGCAAGACGATTTGTTAAAGCAATTAGCCTCGGGATTGGCCATGATGGAGTGCAAGGAAGACGTATCCGATTTAGAGATCGGTGACTACATCAAACAAGTGAATAACTACCCGAAGCGTGCCGAGTTGGAACGATTGCGCGATGAGCAGCGGAGCTTACACCTCCAAGCGGCCGCAGCGGACAGCGAGGATGCGCGCAAACAACTGGAAATTCAAGCTGCCTTAACAGGGATGAAGATTCTTGAATTGGAAAATGCTTTAAAAGAAGGGTAGCTTCAGATCATTCCCGGGGAAGGAGGGAAAGTAGATGAACAAGCAAAATATCACTTCTGACATGGAAGCAATGTCCATCGAACAAGTGAAGGAGCAGTTGGTCGAATTAGGCAAGAAACGCGGCGTTTTGTCGTACAAGGAAATTACAGATCGCCTCGCAGCATTTGAACAGGATTCCGATCAGATGGATGAGTTTTTCGAATACCTGGGTGATCAAGGTATCGAGATTAACAACAATGAGAATGACGACGACGATGAAGTCGACGAAATGATCATGAAGGATGAGGACAACGAAGAATTCGACTTTGACGATCTCTCCGTTCCACCTGGAATTAAGATCAATGACCCTGTACGGATGTACCTGAAAGAAATCGGTCGTGTTCCTCTGCTCTCCGCAGAAGAGGAGATCAAACTGGCCCAGCGGATTGAGCAAGGGGATGAGGAAGCGAAGAGACGACTGGCCGAAGCAAACTTGCGGTTGGTTGTATCGATTGCCAAGCGTTATGTAGGACGCGGCATGTTGTTCCTTGACCTGATTCAAGAAGGAAACATGGGACTGATTAAAGCGGTAGAAAAATTTGATTACCGCAAAGGCTACAAGTTCAGTACGTACGCGACTTGGTGGATTCGTCAGGCGATTACGCGGGCGATTGCAGACCAGGCACGTACGATCCGGATTCCGGTGCATATGGTGGAAACCATCAACAAGCTGATTCGTGTTTCCCGTCAACTTCTTCAGGAGCTTGGACGCGAGCCGATGCCGGAAGAAATCGCGGAAAAAATGGATCTGACCCCGGAAAAGGTTCGGGAAATCATGAAGATTGCTCAAGAGCCTGTTTCGCTGGAAACGCCGATCGGGGAAGAAGACGATTCTCACCTGGGCGACTTCATTGAAGATCAGGACGCGCTGGAGCCATCTGATGCTGCTGCGTATGAACTGTTGAAAGAGCAGCTCGAAGACGTGCTGGACACGTTGACTGATCGTGAAGAAAACGTTCTTCGCTTGCGCTTCGGTCTGGATGACGGACGTACCCGCACACTGGAAGAAGTGGGCAAAGTATTCGGCGTCACTCGTGAGCGCATCCGTCAAATTGAGGCGAAAGCACTACGCAAACTTCGTCATCCGAGTAGAAGCAAACGCTTAAAAGATTTCTTGGAATAGCCGATATAAGAAGTATGTGGCCTACGTTTTAGCCGACGTAGGCTTTTCTTTTTCTACATCATTTTCTGTCACGAGTAAGGAGGGGCCGCGTTGGACGACCAGCGCAAGCGAACCATCATAGCTGAGATTGAAAACTGGCGGCGCAATCATCTGCTGCCTGAACATTACTGCATTTTCCTGTTAAACCTGTATACAGAAGGGGATCGACCGAGCACTCCCGCATCCGCGGGCAGGGGAGAAGGGAAGAGAGCGGATGCGCTGGCATCTGGAGCAGGGGTTGCGACAGGCAACTCATCGCCATCTGCATCGTATGCCTACGCAACCAGAACGGTTGCTCCGGTTACGGGAAAAATGGTGATGGCCTGGCTCCTTGGCGCCTTTGTTATTGCTGGTTTGATCTTGCTTGCTTTTCATTTTAACCGTTTTACGACACCAATGCAAATTACCATCTTTGCCTGTTTCGCTCTCGTTTTCTATATTCTGGGATACGCATTTCGCCGTCAGGCACCCCCGCTGACCCATTTGTTTCTAACGTTTTGCTTCGTCTTGCTCATCGCGGGAGGAATTTATTGCATTCAGCAACTGAACGGCTCCATGGCACTGACTCTTTTGTATTTAGGCGTGATTTGCGTGCTTTTGTGCCTGAGTGCCTTCATTTTTGGCTACGCCTATTTGCTTTACTGCGGCATGCTCGGCTTGGCGCTTATTTACGGCTTTGCTACCGTGCAGCGCATCGGGGAAGGCTACACGTGGTGGAAATCGGAGCTTTACTGGGTTCCGCTTGCCTGCCTGCTGACAGGGCTTGGCTTTTTAATGAACAGCGGAAATCCGAAGTGGGCGGGAGTTTTTGCTGTGTGCGGACTGATTTCGTTCTTTGGCGCAGAGATTCAGGCGCTGTACATTTCGGAAGCGAAGCGTGATGTGATCCAGCTTTTGTTGTTCATCAAAGTCTTTTTGGCTTCCGCACTCTTTTTCTTCACGCGCGGCTATTGGTACACCTGGCTTCGCTTATGATGATCCTCCCGTTTTTTTCGGCTGACCGATTTGTTACAATTGGGTTAGAGAGAAAATGAGGTGAGGGTAATTGGAGAGCAAAACGAAGGTGTTGATCGGCATATTGCTGGCTGTCGTCTTTCTCGCGGGGGAAACGGCTGCACAGTTGATGGGTGCAAAAACATACAGCATCGGATACATATTGGGCGCTCTTGCTTTTGTCGGAGCGATCTTCATAGGAGCACGCCAGCGATAGGCGTGTTTTTTTTGTGGAAATCACACATACAAGCCAATCGTGGTGTATAATGGAAAGAGTATTCTGAACAAACGCTCAGTCATAATAGTGCTTGTCTTGGTATTTCTTAACTAAAGCGTTTTCAAGGGGGCAGCGAAACATGAATTTCGATTTGACTGTCGAGCAGCAAATGCTCAAAAAAATGATGCGGGAGTTTGCCGATGAAGTCGTAGCGCCTGGCGCAGATGAGCGGGACCGCACCAAGCAATTTCCTGTCGAAATATTCAAGCAGATGAGCGAGTTGAACTTGATGGGTCTGCCGTTTCCGGAAGAGTACGGCGGAGGAGGGGGCGACTCTACGAGCTTTGCGATTGTGGTCGAAGAGTTGAGTCGGGCTTGCGGCTCCACAGGGATTACGTATTCGGCGCACATCTCGCTTGGCGGCGCTCCGCTGTATTTGTTTGGAACTGAGGAGCAGAAGCAGAAGTATTTGAGCAAAGTCTGTTCCGGTGAGAGCTTCGGGGCATTTGGCCTCACAGAACCAAACGCAGGCTCGGATGCAGGCGGCACGAAGACGACGGCCGTTTTGTCTGACCGGGAATGGGTGATCAACGGTTCCAAATGTTTTATTACGAACGCTTCCTACGCATCGTTTCTGGCGTTGACAGCCGTGACGGACAAGGATAAAGGCTCACGGGGCATTTCTGCCTTTATCGTCCCGACAGACGCTCCTGGCTTCAGCGTTTTGGCGAACTACGAGAAGCTTGGCTTGCACAGCTCCAATACGACAGAGCTGGTGCTGGAAAATGTCCGTGTGCCCGAAGAAAACATACTCGGCAAACGCGGAGAGGGCTTCAAGCAATTTTTGATTACGCTCGATGGCGGACGCATCGGGATCGGTGCGATGGCGGTAGGAATCGCGCAGGCAGCCTACGACAAAGCCCTGCAATACGCGAGGCAGCGCACCGCTTTTGGCAATTCGTTGAGCCAGTTTCAGGCAATTCAGCACAAGCTGGCTGATATGGCCATGCAAATCGACCTGGCGAGAACGATGGTCTACAAAGCAGCGTGGCTCAAGGACCACGGGCGCAAGTTTACAAAAGAAGCGGCTATGGCGAAGCTTTACGCGTCGGAAGTAGCGATGTCCGCTACCCATCAGGCGATTCAGATTCACGGCGGCTACGGTTATATGCGCGAGTATCAGGTGGAGCGTTTCTTCCGCGATGCCCGCTTGCTGGAAATCGGAGAAGGTACGTCAGAAATTTTGCGCAACGTCATCGCCAGAGAAATCGGCTGCTAACATTATTTGGACAATCTGGAATCCTCGCTGCTCGTCCGGCGAGGATTTTGTCGTTCTTTGCGCGACGGCTGTCAGCGATTTTGCATTTCGCAATTGCTGCCAAATAGGGTAGAATAGAGGCAACGGAAGGTGAAGACATAAATGACATCATTAACAATTTCCAAGCGGCTGCAAACGATTGCCCGCTACTGTCCAGAAGGAGCCCGCGTCGCCGACATCGGGTCGGATCATGCGTTGTTGGCTTCTTATTTGCTTGTAAAAGGAATTGCCTCGTTCGTAATTGCCGGAGAGTTGAACGAAGGTCCTTTTCAGGCAGCCAAAAAGCAAATACATACGCTGCAACTCAAAGATCGTGCCGCAGTCAGAAAAGGAAACGGCCTTGCCGTGCTCGAACCGGGCGAAGTTGACGTCGTCTGCATTGCCGGAATGGGCGGACAACTGATCGTTTCCATTTTGGAGGAAGGACTTCTTAAGCTGGAAGGGGTCCAGCGCCTGATTCTGCAACCGAATGTAGGGGAAGAGATCGTGCGTCGCTGGATGCTGAAACAAGGCTGGCAATTGGTTGCCGAGACGATTGTGCAAGAAGACGGCATCATTTACGAGATATTGGTGGCAGAACGGGGAGCCCCCCTTTTTCCTTACGAAAACAAAGATCGTCCGCAAGAAGACCTCATCCGCATCGGTCCGTTCCTCTGGGAAGAAAAGTCGCCCATTCTCGCGGAAAAATGGCAGCATGAAAGAGAAAAGTGGCAAAAGGTCCTGGGCCAGCTGAAGCGGTCGGACAAGCCGGAAGCCGCCCAAAGAATTGCGGAAATCGAACAAGAAGTCAAATGGATAGATGAGGTGATCGCATGCTTGCACACGGACAAACCGTAATTCAGTACGTAGAGCGTTTGGCGCCAAAATCGTTGGCGATGGAAGGGGATAAAATTGGTCTCCACGTAGGCACGCTGCAAAAGAAAGTGCAAAAAGTCATGGTCGCGCTTGACGTGCTCGAATCCGTGGTGGATGAAGCTATTGCCGAAGGGGTAGACTTGATCGTCGCTCACCACGCCGTCATTTATCGCCCGCTCAAGCATTTGCGGACAGACCTGGCGGCAGGGCGCGTTTTTGAAAAGTTGATCAAACATGACATCGCGGTTTATACCGCTCATACGAATCTGGATGTGGCAGTAGGAGGCATGAACGATTGGCTGGCTGAAGCCATCGGACTGGTCGACCTGGACGTTTTGGATGTGCTGCAAAAAGAAGCGTGGAAAAAGCTCGTCGTCTTCGTTCCGGCGACGCACAAAGAGGCTGTGTTTACCGCTATGTCCGAGGCGGGTGCAGGACACGTCGGCAACTACAGCCATTGCTCCTTCCAGGTGGAAGGGACAGGAACCTTTTTGCCAGGAGACGAAACCAATCCGCATATCGGCTCGCAAGGCAAGCTGGAGCATGTCGAGGAAGTGCGGATCGAGATGGTAGTGCCTGCTTCCCGACAAGCGGCTGTCATCAAAGCGATGCAAGCCGCTCATCCTTACGAGGAAGTGGCTTATGATGTGATTCCGCTGGACCAATCCGGCCAGGCGTACGGCATTGGCCGAATCGGCTATTTGCCGACTCCGCTGACCTTGCGTGATTTGGCCCAACTGGTGAAAGAACGCTTTTCGCTGCAAGGGCTTCGCGTCGTTGGAAATCTCGATGAAACGGTCAAAAAGGTGGCTGTTGTAGGCGGGGATGGCAGTTCTTTTGCTTCCAAGGCGATTTTCAAAGACGCAGATGTGCTCCTGACGGGAGATATCGGCTACCATATCGCCCACGATGCGCAGGCGGACGGGCTTTCCATCATTGATGCCGGCCACAATATCGAGAAAATCATGAAGCAAAAACTGGCGGATTACTTGCTGGAACAGTTGAAAGCAAATGGCTACGAAACAAAAGTGGTTGCTTCCTCTGTGCACACGGACCCGTTTCAATTTGTATAGTGCAAACGTCGGCACAAACGTTTTGTTGCCGTCTAGCTGAAGTGTAGGAGGATTTCGTGTGCAAAAACTAATTCGAACGCTCTCAAGCGGGTTGCTTGTCGCTGCCTTGCTCACCCCCGGCGTCGCTTCTGCGGCTGGGGGCTTTCTGCCCTATTCGGACATTAGCAACCATTGGGCCAAAGCGTCTATTATTCGAGGTGTACAGGCTGGACTTTTTGCAGCTGGTACTGACGCTCCGCACTTTTACCCGAATCGCGATATGTCGCGCGCTGAATTTTTGGCGTTGATGGATCGGTTGTACAACGGGGGACAGTATCAGCTCTACCCGTTGACGTTTTTGTCTGAACATGCGGAATGGTCAAAAGGGGAAGGCTTTGACCAACCGTATCTTCCTTATAAAGACGTCGATCGTCTGACGTGGGTGTACAATCCGACTTTGCGTGTAGCGATTGTACTGGACAGGCTGTATGGCCCGAATGCGATCCAGCAAGTTTTTCCGGGGGAAGAAATGAAGCCGGACCAGCCGATTACGCAAGAAGAAGCGGCAAAGCTCATGCAAATGTTCACGATGTCGCCCGACAGCAGCAAAGCGTGGGAAGAAGTCAAGGCTTGGAAGTGGCTTGAAGGAGACAGAACGGACAAATTGAAGCGGGGAGAGGCAGCAGCGGCTGCCGACCGCATGATTACTTACTTGGTGCAGGATACGATTTTGCCGCTGTTGGATTATGATGGTACGAAGTTTCCGATGGTTCCGGAGATTGAGGAACTTTTCCCTTATTTCGAAACGTACACCGCTCAAAAGTCAAAGCAGGAAGCAGCATATGTCAGCGCTGTTGACGCGATTCGCAACCATGAAGACTCCGAAGCGACTTTTGAATTGCTGCGAGCGCTTGCGGACACGACATTTGCGAACCGGATCGGGCTTCATTTTTATTTGAGCTGGGACCCGGGCACAGAGATTTCCACCAATCTGGATGAAGCGATGAGTGCCATTGACGCGTATTTCGCCAACAAAATCATTTTGCCGGACACGCTCAGACTGTTGAGTGCCAATGTGTATGATTTGGCTTTGCAGCAAGCCGGGAAAGACCAGAAGCAATTCGCGAAGGTGCTGGAGCGGTTAAGCACCTATGAACAAAAAGTGAAGCCAAATTCAAAAGAGTGGGAAGCGTTGGCCATCTACCTCGGTGCGTTGGAGATCAAGAGCGGGCAAACGGAAAAAGCGTTGGAGCGCTACAAGCAATTTTCCGCCAACAATCCGGAAGCGCTGCTCAACGCTTGCTATTACTTGTACCAGGAAGGCAGGTTGGAAGAGGCGAGTGCCCTGCTTGCGACCGTAAAGCCGAATGCTTCCGACAGTCGAATGGTTCAGTTGGGCAAGCTGTTGCGCCAGGAATTGACTTCTTTGCAGGAGCAGTCTGCGATTGTAAGCGACCTTGGTTACTCGCTGCGCCGTCTCGACAACGCCGATTCGTATCAGGTTCAAGGAGAGGCTGTGCTTAGCGGTTTCAGCTTTAAGTATACGCAGGAGATTGACCAGCGCAGCCAGGTAAGCAGGCTCAACGGATTTTATCAATCGCCGCAAAAGTTGGTATCGGACAAGCTTGCTACCTATACAGACGGCAGCAAACATATCCAATACTCGTACGACTCCGAAAAGCAGAAATGGGATCGGCATAGCACGAACAATCTCGACTTTTTGCATGAGTGGGTCGGTGCCTTGCCGGTTGCAGAGCGGGCGAACAAGCTGCACGCGCGCTACTTCAAGCAGACTTTCGGCGAGATGGAAGTGATTACGGAATGGATTCCGGGAAGTGTGCTTGCAGAACAATCGGCCTCTTTGCTGCTGGAGCGTGGCAAAGTCAAAGATGTGCCACTGTTCATGAACAAATACTACATCGACAAATCTACTGATCGCGTTGTCAAGCATACGTGGCGATACGAGGAGATTTATTCGAGCGATGAGTACGTGGCCTATTCGGGCACAGATCAATACGATTACGCAAAAAGCATCAAGCTGTCGATTCCAGAGGAAGTACGAAAAGGGGTGACTCCATGAAGCGGTTTAGTCGATGGATACTGACTGCCCTGCTTGCTGTATCGGTATGGCAACAGGTGCCAGCCCAGGCAGCAGAAAATCCTTATGTGGAAACAGAAGAAGTATTCCGATACGTCATGGAGAGCCATTTAAGCAAGCCGCAAGCGGCAAAGCTGGTCAAAGGTGCGCTCGAATCCGTCAGTGAACAGGCGAAGGAGCGCAAGGATTTGCCGCTCGTCGTATCCGCCGAGGATGATACATTTGGAGAACTCGTCCAACGGTTGGCTGAGTGGCAGAAAAAAGGTGGATTTGATGCCGTTTCGATGAATACATGGGCAATCGACGGGATGCTCTCCACGCTCGACGATCCGCACACCGTCTTTTTTACAGCAGATGAACTGCGGCTGTTCCAATCTGATGTGGAAAATCAGTTTGTCGGATTCGGCTTCCGTCTGCGGATGCAAAACGACCACATCATCATTCGCGAAATCGTCTCCGGTTCTCCGGCCGCAGCATCTGTCCTCAAGCGTGGCGACCAGTTGCTGAAGGTGGGAGATGTCTCCCTGGTGGGGAAAAGCTTTGAGGAATCGTATGCTTACTTGAAAGGTGCAGAAGGAACCGAAGCCGTATTGGTCGTATATCGCCCTTCCGAAAAGCGTGAGCTTCAGGTCAAGCTGAAAAGAGCGCTGATGACACTTCCGGAAGCGGAAGGTCAGTTGTTTGACAAAGGGTCGGTCGGCTACATCAGTCTGGAAACGTTCGGGTCTGAGGGCGCTGTGCAAATGCGCGACAAACTGCTTGAATTTGCACGCTCCCAAAAGCAGCTGACCGGGCTTGTCCTGGACTTGCGTGACAATGGCGGCGGCTATTTGAGTACGGCGCGAGACATCGCAAGCCTGTTCATGGAAGACGGACTGCTCATGTATACGACAAACCGCAACGGTGTGGAAGTGGAGACATGGGTACGCAACGGCCGGGACATCGGCATTCCTGTACGCATTTTGGTGAATGGCGGAACCGCTTCTGCTTCCGAGCTTCTGTCCGGCGCTTTGCGCGATCACGGCATTGCCAAGCTGATCGGGACGAAGACGTATGGCAAAGGCAGCGCACAGCAAGTGATTCCGTTGTCAGAAGGGGATGCGCTCAAGCTGACACTGAACGAATATTTCACCCCCAAGCATACGGTCGTCAACCATATCGGTCTTACGCCAGACTTGGTCGTGGAAGATTACGGCGCACAAGTGGTCGAAGCTCTGCAATCCTTGAATGTACGCGCTTGGGAACTGAGCGATGAGGATGGGGATACTGTAATCAACGGCATCCCGTTCCCGACAGTCGAACCGCTTTTCAAACAAGGAACAGGAGGGCTGCAAGTCCGGGCAGCCATTTTGTCGCACTTATTGAAAGATCCGGCCATCGGCGAGAATGAATACGTGGAGCTTGCTCCTTATTTGAAAAAGCACCCTGCCCTGAAAGTGCAAAGCAAGGGTGGATTCCACTTCTTGACCTATACTTCCTAGTAAAAAGACAAGCCGTTGCTGTTGATTGCAGCAAAGGCTTGTTTTTTTCTGTGAAAAATGTCTCACCGTTTTGTTGCAGGTATAGTCGGAAGCAGGAAGCAGGACACTATCAGGTGCGACACTAATGACGAACGAAGGATGGCAGACCGATGAAAAAAGTAATTCTTTTTTTGATCGACTCCATGATGCCAGATGTGCTGGAGCGCTGCATTGCAGCGAACAAAGCGCCGGGTCTGCGCTTTTTGATGGAGCATAGCCAGTACATCCCGGATTGCGTTACGGTTTTTCCGACGATGACGGCTTCAATAGACTGCTCGCTGATCACCGGAGTTTATCCCGATCAGCACAAAATACCGGGCTTGGTCTGGTTCAATTCCGAGCAGAACAAAATCGTGAACTATATTAATGGAGCCGTTCCTGTGCACAAACTGGGAATTACGCATTGTGCAACGAACGTGCTGTTCGATTTGAATGAGCGGCATCTCAGCAAAGCGGTGAAGACCATTCACGAAGTCGTGGAAGAACACGGGCTTGTGTCAGGCTCGATCAACGTGATTGCTCACCGCGGCCACAAGCAGCACAAGGTGCATATGCCGCCGCTTTTGGACGCTGTTACTTCGTTTCGGCTTCGCGAGATGGTAAGCGGCCCGACGATCATGAGCATGGGAACATTGGTGCGGCCGAATCTGTTTCGTCCGGTTACGTGGAATTTTTCGCAGACAGCGCTCGAAAGCTACGGCATTAATGACACATATGCCATTGATGTCTTGATTGAAGTCATCCGCAGTGGCAAACAGCCCCAGTTTACGCTGGTGTATCTGCCTGAAAACGATCATAAGCTCCATCAATCGCCGGAACAGGCTGTTTCGCACCTTGCTGATGTAGATCGGCAGCTGGTACGTTTTTTAGACAGCTTCAGTTCTTGGGAGCAGGTGCTGGAGCGCAATGTCTGCATCCTGATTTCCGACCACGGCCAAACTGTGATCGGAGAGAGCGAGGATCACAACATTTCCCTGGATGCCTTGTTGCGGCCGTTTGCGGTTCACGCCTGGGGAAAAGAAGTGACCAGTGACGTAGAAGTGGTGATTTGCAACAATGAGCGCATGTGCTTTTTGTACCCGGTGAATGGAGGGCAGCAATCCGCGATTGTCGACGCAGTCAGTGTGGATGAGCGAATCGATTTGATCGCTTGGAAGGAGGGAGCAAAGGTCATGGTTCGGCGCGGAGGCTCGAAGCAGGAGCTGAGCTTTTGGCGAAACGGCAAGTACCCGGATGCTTATGGATGCTCCTGGGAGATCGAAGGAGATCCGGCTGTGCTCGATGTGCAGTTTGACGGGGAAACGCTTGCGTTTGATACGTACCCGGACGCTTTTTCCCGACTGTATGGAGCTGCTTTTGCCCAGGCAGATGAGGTTGTGATTTTGACAGCTTCGCCAGGGTACGAGTTTTTGTCGGAGTGTGCGCCGACTCATTTGGGTGGGGGTAGCCACGGTTCTTTGCACAAGCAAGATTCGTTGATTCCTTTGGTCATTGCGGGGGCGGCGAATCCGTTTCCGTTGCCTGCGCGGCTGGTGGATGTCAAAGCATTTGTCTTGCGGGAGCTGGGCATTATTTCAGACACGCGTCCACAATGACAGGGACATGATCCGACCAGTTGACTTGAGCAAGGGTGTAGTCCTGGATGCTCCAGTGATCAGATGCGAAAATGTAATCCAGACGACGGCGGAATGCCGGAAGCGTATGTTTCATCTCCTGATTGCAAATACGTGCGCTATCGTGAAGGGCAGGGGAAAAGGACACGTTGGCGGCATTAAAATCGCCCATTAGCAGTAAGGGAGTTTTGTTTGCCCCTGCGATCTGTTCAGCGAGGAAGTGAAGCTGGGCGTTCCGGCTGACCTGATTCAAACTGCAATGCGTCACCCAGACAGAAATACTTTTTCCATTCCAGTCGAAAGCAGCTTGCAACACTGTCCGTTGCTCGCGTTTCGCCGGGAGTGTGACGGTTTTTGCGTGCTTGAGCGGATACTTCGAGAGCAATGCGTTTCCGTAGTGGCCGTTGCCAATCGGGATGGATGGGGCAAAAGCAAGCTGATACTGCAACTGTTCAGCCAAAAAGCTCGCTTGATAGCCGTATTTGGAGTTTTGATGCACTTCCTGCAACCCGACGATGTCTGGATTCAATTCTTTTAGCGTGTCAGCCATCTGATGAAGCTGTTTGCGCCACCAGAGATCGCGACCGCTGTGGATGTTGTAGCTTACCGCTCGTAACATGGCAGCTCCTGCTTTTTGTGACTTGTGCGTTTCTAGCCTTAGTATGGACGAGTATTCCAACGGCTTAATCGGGCTTAATTCGGAAAAACGCATTAGTACCCAACTTATTTATAATTTCCTGTTGCATTTGGTTTTAGCCTATGCTATATTAAAAAACGTCGCCTCTACTTGAAGCGAAAATGGAAAAAGATGCACCTTGAAAACCGGATAGAATCATCTGTGAATAAATGAAGCTTGTGTTTTACTTGATGTCAGATTCACTTTCTACTTTATTGGAGAGTTTGATCCTGGCTCAGGACGAACGCTGGCGGCGTGCCTAATACATGCAAGTCGAGCGAGGGTCTTTAAGACCCTAGCGGCGGACGGGTGAG
>NZ_DOTK01000041.1:0-3120 GCF_003521185.1 Brevibacillus sp. | reverse complement strand
TCGAATCCCTCACTCTCCGCCATTTTTATTTTGGCGGCGTAGCTCAGCTGGTTAGAGCGTTCGGTTCATACCCGAAAGGTCGGGGGTTCGATTCCCTCCACCGCTACCAAAAACATAAGACAAGCAAAAGTTATGGCGGTCGTGGCGAAGGGGNNTCAAGTCCCATCGATCGCCCCATGCATGGGAGTATAGCCAAGTGGTAAGGCACGGGTCTGCAAAACCCTCACCCCCGGTTCAAATCCGGGTACTCCCTCCATAGTTGTCCCAGTAGCTCAGCAGGATAGAGCAACGTCTTCTAAGTGTAGGTACTCGTATGGAAACCACCTGCTGGAACATTCTTTTTAATGTGTCCTGATAGCTCAGCAGGATAGAGCATGCGCCTTCTAAGCGCACGGTCGGGGGTTCGAATCCCTCTCAGGACGTTAGTTTTAAAGTATTTGAAGTCGCTATAGCTGGCGGCTTTTTTGTTGTATGGAGGTACATAGCTTGGCATGGAGCAAGGCGCTGGCTACAGATCAAGCTTTCATTTCACCGGTAAAAGCAGGAAAATACCACTGGCACATAGCTAGTGGTGTTTTCGAATAAAAAGCAAGTAGGTGGGGGCGTACGATGTGCTGCGAGCATTGCCTTGATGGATACATATCTGCTATTTAGCGCGTGAGTACAACGCTATAGACAGGCGTTATAGCAAGCTTGGCTGCACGCATGAAAAGGAGAAGCTGCGTATTTCAGTCCAATTGCAGTATGACTCAGCATGGAGGGCGTTGAGCGACTATCCCTTACACTCATACTAGGTTTGGTTTGCGCCGATACGGTCATGGCTGTTTTCTTGCAACGAATATAATCAGTTCATCCTTGCCAGTAAACGGTGATCGATTCCAGTTGCTATATTCACTTTGAATATCAAATCCATGCTCGTTTAACAATTTGCGAATCGATTCAGGCTCAGTAAACAAACATAAAATCTCTGATTCCCGCTCATAGCCTTGGAATTTACGAATCGTCGTCCATTTCATTATATTCGTATCAGGGTTATATTTCTGTTTCCCACCCACTTCTACAGGATTCCCCTCATAATCCTGAAATGTATGCCAATATTCATAATCACAGTCTGTAAGATCATGGCCACTTGGGTTGCGCGTCTCAAAAATAAATTTCCCGCCTGCCTTGAGTAGCTTGTTCACATTTTCCAGCAGCGAATTTTGAGCGTCACGAGTTTGGCATACTGTATCATATTCGGTAAAATGTCTACCCCGTCAATATGTACACCTCGTTCAGCGAGGTACAACGTCGTTAATCCCGTTCCACAGGCAAGCTCAAGCACATGTTGACACGGCTTCGCTTCCTGCAGAAACAACTCGTATTTCTTCCACTCTCTACCAAATTCAGCGTCGTAGTTTTTCGGATCAACATACTCTTCAGCGTTATGAAATGTCATCTATTTCTCCTCTCATGACGTTACATGTTGGCGAAGGCACGATAATGCTTGACTGATTTGTTCTGAAGGAATAATAAAAATGCATAAGCTGGCGGTCGGGAGTACAATTTCTCCTGAGACGTCACTTATTGAAAATACCTGCTACAGACTCAAACTGATTAGTTAAGTTTGTATGAGGTACTTGTTTGTTCAGCAGATATTTTTGAGCTTCTAAAACTCACGACTGCAAAAACAGGATAGAACAGAACAGCATTCACAGATGCGAAAACGGTTCTAGGTTAGGGAGTAAAAGGCTGTGAAGGGATCGACACCGGCCCGGCAGTGTGTCTTGTGCACCGCATGGATGCGAGAACCGGGGGAGGGCGTTCCTGTTGGTCATGCAGCGTTTATGGCTTTGCAAAGGCTAAGAATGATTGCTTGCAAGTCAAATAAAGTCCTGCTTTTTTACAGCAGAGATCACAGGAGCAGGAAGGGCGTTACAAGAGCAACAAAAACAAGAGCCATTTTATCGACAAAAAATGACTAAAATTGACGTACATATAATAAGGAAGCTTTTCGATAACGAGCATATTCTTTGCAAGGAGTTTCCTGTTAGTTTCACTCTCTACTCTATGTAACGTTTAGGGGAGAAAAAAGATACTCATTTTTACAAAAATGTTTTCACGGGATGTTCTTTTCTTGAGGGGCAATTCGAAGACAGGGCAGTTAGCAATGGTTCATTTGCAAAAAGACGGGTGCAATACGTGGCTGACGAAAAGGGGCACAGCAGCATGTGGTCAAATAAGATACCTTGCTGCAACGCCGATACGTGATCTATCGGAAGAGAACGCCGGACAGAGTACAGAAGAGAGAGCAGGACGGAGCACAAAAGAGACAGCAGGAAGAGAACGGCTAGAACAGAGAGCAGAAGAAAGCACAGAACAGGGCGCAGAACTGATCAGAGCGCGACACGGAAGACAAAGACGAGTCAAGCAGAGCACAAGCAAAGCACGAAGAAAGGAAGACCACGAACAGCTCGTGGTCAAATAAAAGGATTGTAGTAGTAGAGACCGTGGAAGTAGCGCCGCTCAGCTTTTTCTAATGCAATCGCTTTCTCGTTCTCCAGTGAGGCATGAAGCTTTTCCCAATAGTCTGGGGTGGCATCGCTCAAATCAACTTCCAGCTGCTCGCCAACCAGATTGCGGATCAGCTGCCAATCATCGGGATGCTCGTATTGCTTCATACCGCCACCAATTAGCCGAATATCGTGGAGTAACTGTTTGATATTTTCGGGAATCATCGGTTTCCCCCAATAACGAAAAATTTTTTTTGAGAACGATGGGTTTCTACTACTGGTAATAATTTGTCTGATTCGCCATGAAATATGTAAGAAAACCAAAAAATATGGAGTCGCAGTTGGTCCGTTATGGTGACGAAACCTTGAAATTTTCCATCAACACGATCGCCGCATTTTCTAGAAGAAGAGACAAAACACGCTTTCAACCGACAATGGCTTAAAGCAGAAACATGCCACAAAAATATTCCAATGATTAGCAACAAAAATAGGCGCTCTGTATGGAGAAAAACGCTATTGACTTCTAAATTTCGATTGTGTATACTCAAAAACATGATTTCGCGGCAGGAATTTTTGCAAGGAAGTCCGCAATAATCAAGGAACAGGCGGTCGTGGTGGAATTGGCAGA
>NZ_DOTK01000020.1:0-5473 GCF_003521185.1 Brevibacillus sp. | reverse complement strand
TCGCCCCCTCCTACTCGATTGGATCAAAAGTCCTGGGAGTATGGTACAATATTTGGTAATTTGCATGATTGTTGAGTGTAGCGGAATGGAAAATGGAAAAAAGAGTATGGAGGGGAGCATGGGAGGGACGCGGTTTTGGGAGTTTTATTTGGTGCGCTACTTGCTGGGCACGATTTTTGGGATTGTGATTTTGTTTTATTTGGTGATTAATTATGATGGGCTGATAACGAAAGCTTTTTATCCCAAACCAGATTTTCTATGTGCAGAGTGCGATGTTGCTGGCTGTCAAAGTATAAAAAAAGATATTGAAAGCTTGTTGTTCAGTACGACTTATGGCTTAAAAGCCGGGGATGCTAATGATATACTAAAAGTTTTGGGGAGTAGCTATTCTATTGAACCTCAAAGCCGATACATAGAAATAAAAGAAACGGGCTTTCCTATTTTAGCTGCCATTATCCTAGCAGTATCAGGTTTTTTGTTCATGTATTTTTCCAGCATGCTTATCTTAATTCTTCATGGTTTAAGAGCAATGCTTTTTTTCAGATTGCAAACAGATAAGCGCACACCGGGACTTACTTTTCTCAGTGTTTGGCAAGCGATGTTGATAGTTTCCCTGATAATTACACTAGGGGTGGCCAACAAGTCTTGGCCAGATTTAAAGCACTTTTTTACAGTGTTGAGTTTAATCACCTTTTATATGTTTGTTGCATTGAGTGGACCGTTTATCCGGGAATTTTATAAAGCACTAAGTTTGTCCAGAACAAAGAAATCATGGAGGCATTCAAACGAGACGGAACACACAGAACGAACGGACTACACTGAATCATACAAGCATTTGCGCGAGCACGGCAATGCATTCGGAATCATCGTCTGTGAAATTATTTTCGCTATGTGGCTTGTTTATTGGGATTTTTCATATTGGGCCATCTTTTACTGGTGCTGTGCAGGTTTTCTTTCCTGGTTCCTCGGCAGCTACATCGAGGTAGCGCGAGTAAACGATGGAGATTGAGCAGAAAAAAGGACAGCTCCGCGGTTTTGAACAAACTCCGCGCGAACTGTCCTTGTTTTTATATGCTTGCGACTAAGGCAAAATCGCAAACGAACGCACCGGGAATCCGGACGCTTTTTCCGGTTTGGGGGTAATGTTGACGATGACGGCGCCTTTGGCTGGCAGCTTGTCCAGGTTTTTCAGCAGCTCGACCTGGTACGTATCTTGTGCCAGCACGTAATACTCGCCAAGCAGCGCGCCGTTTTTCTGGAAGTCCACGCTGGCGTCGGTGTCGAATGTTTCGTGGCCGACGGCTTTGATTTGTCTTTCTTCAAACAAGAACTTCAAGGCGTCCAGGCCCCAGCCGGGAGCGTGGTTGTTGCCATCTGCATCTTTGTTGTTGAACGCCGCCACATCGGGCCAGCGCTTGCTCCAGTCCGTGCGCAGGGCGACGAAGCTGCCGCTCTCGATTTTGCCGTGCTCGGCTTCGAATTGCAAAATATCTTCCACCGTCAGGCTGTAGTCGTTGTTTGCTTCGGCTTCCTTCGATTTGTCGATGACGACGAGGGGCAACACGAGTTCCTTCAAGTCCAGCTCGTCCAGGTACCGCTTGTCGCGCACAAAGTGGATCGGCGCATCCAGGTGCGTGCCGTACTGTCCGGCAAAAGTGAAGCTTTGCGAGAAAAAGCCGTCGTCATGCGTAAACAGCGTTTTGAACTCGGCTGATTCAAAGGCAGAAAAATGCGGTGATTCCGGGCCGAATGTATGAGTCAAGTCTACCCATTCTTTCTCTTTCAGCAGTTGGATTGCTTGGATCAAGTCGTTTGCCATGCGCCCACCTCATCAACGTTTTTGGAATTTTCGCCCGAATCCTTCGGCAACAAGTCCTTGTCTGCCAAGACGAATCTTGCCAGGCGCCAAGGCGTCCAGAGGTTGTCCGGTTTTTGCATGTCTGCCTGCAACTTGTTGGAAGGATTTGTTATACCATTACTTTATGCGTTATAATTCCGAGTGTCAATAAGGGAATTAACGAGATGAATAAATCGACAGGGGAGAGTGGCGACGATAGAGGTGGAGGCGTGAGCGAGGGATTTTTGGGCGCGAAGGTTGGCGGGCAAGCTCAGGCAAGCGGCTTTTGGCGTTTTGTCCATCTCCGATCTGGATTTAGTACATGGCAACTCGCTGCCCTACTCCTTATAATTTGATAGGAATGAGTGGGAGAGAGGTGCAAAAATGCAGCAACATCGAATCATCAAGGAAAAAGTAGCGGATTTTGAACTGACCATTTATTTGCCGAACAGCTATGCGGAAGGCGCGAAGCGATATCCGGCTATTTATGTGCAGGACGGGGGAAATGTCGTCCTGAATGCGTTTAATTACCTCGATCATCTGTTCATCACAAAGCAGCTGCCGGAACTGATTTTTGTCGGAATCACGCCGCACGACCGCAATTATGAATACACGCCGTGGCCGGCAGACACGCTGGTGCCTGGCGGAGTTTTGTTTGGCGGTGGAGCGAACGATTATATTCAAGTGCTTGCCGATCAGATCAAGCCATATATCGACGCGCATTATGCGACGATGCCTGAACCGGAGCACACGGCAATCGCCGGATGTTCGTTCGGGGGTCTGGTCAGTGCGCACGCCTATTATTTGCGATCCGATACATTTGGCAAAAGCGCCTGGCTGTCCGCCTCCTTCTGGTATGAGGGCTACGTCAAGCACATGCAGGAAACACCGCTTCCCGCTGCCGATCATCGGCTGTACATGTACGTGGGCGAGCTGGAAGGCATCCACAAGACGACGATTCAAGCGGAAATGGTCGCACAGACGAAAGCAGCGTACCGCATGTTGCTGGACAAAGGCTTCCCGGAGCAAAACGTGAAATTCGAGACAGATCCGCTCGGCACGCACGACAGCTTTTTCTTTGCCATGAAGTTTATTCATGCGCTGAGATGGCTGTTTGCGGAAGGGACGGAAGCGGAAAAAAGGGAATTTGCCCGCGACCGTACGCGCGAGTCGAACAGGGAAACGATTTAGCAGCGACAAAAGCGAGCGCCTTCTTTGCGGAGGCGTTTTTTCGATTTGTCCGCCAGATTGTTCTCGCTTTATTTTCTTCAATCAAAAATGTTTGATCGATCCTCCAGCATTTTGCTTGTTGACAGTGGCATTTTTCTGCCCATATAATTACAAAAAATGATAAAACAAATGTTGCGATTAGAAATAGTAGAAATAAAAAGACTTTTCAGAGAGCCGTTGGGTGGTGTGAAACGGCAATGTCGTTTATTTCGAACTCGTCTATGAACAGCTGCCTGACAATGTAGGGTAAGCCGGAGTTCCACCGTTACAGGGATAGATGGTGATGGCCATCGAAAAAGATCGTTTCCGCTATTTGGAAATGAATTAGAGTGGTACCGCGAGTTCAACCTCGTCTCTATGCGCAGAGACGAGGTTTTTTTGCGTGAAAAACGTCGCGACGTTTTTTTAGAAAAGCGGATGTTGATTGCGAGTGATCAATAAAACGGGTCATGACCGTTTTGCTGGCTGAAGACCGGGTTTAGCCGGCCCCGCTTTCCATAAATCGAGTTGCAAAAACAAACCATTTTGGGGAGGAACAGAAAATGAGCCGTAAAATTATCGTGTTTGATACAACGCTGCGTGATGGAGAACAAGTGCCGGGAGCGAAGTTGAACGTCCAGCAAAAAATCGAGATCGCCCAACAGCTCAAAAAATTGCGGGTGGACATCATCGAGGCGGGCTTTCCGGCTTCGTCCGAGGGAGATTTTCGCGCGGTGCAGGAGATTGCCCGCAGTGTCGGTGACAGCGTGTCGATCACGGCTTTGGCCCGTGCCGTGAAAAGCGACATCGATGCGGTGTACGAAAGTGTCAAGATCGCCCAGGACCCGCTCATTCACATCGTTTTGGGAACGTCCAACATTCACGTAGAGAAGAAGTTCAACCGCTCCAAGGACGCCGTCATGGAAATGGGCGTGGAGGCAGTACGCTACGCCAAAACATTGCTGCCGCACGTTCAGTATTCGACTGAGGATGCATCGCGGTCCGATTTTGAATATTTGTGGAGTACGATTGAAGCCGTCGTCAAAGCGGGAGCGACGATGATCAACGTCCCGGATACGGTGGGCTACGCGGTGCCGGATGAGTTCGGCGATTTGATCCGCCGCATCAACGATCGCCTGAAAAACCTCAACCCGGATGTCATCCTGAGCGTCCACTGTCATAACGATTTGGGCATGGCTACGGCCAATACGCTCGCCGCGATCAAAAACGGAGCGGAAAAAGTCGAGTGTACCATCAACGGACTCGGGGAACGTGCCGGAAATGCCTCGTTGGAGGAAGTCGTGATGGGGATGAAGGTGCGCGAGAATTTTTACCAGTGCCATACGAACATCAACACGAAGGAGTTGCTGCGCACCTCGATGCTGGTGAGCCATTTGACTGGTCTGGATGTGCAGGTGAACAAGGCGATTACGGGCGCGAATGCTTTTGCCCATTCGTCGGGGATTCACCAGGACGGTCTTTTGAAAGATAAGCAAGTGTACGAAATCATGTCGCCGGAAGAAGTCGGGGCAGACAGCATGGAGCTGATTTTGACAGCGCGTTCTGGGCGCCACGCTTTTAAAAATGCTGTTGAGAAGCTCGGCTTTGAAACGAACGACGCGGCTGATTTCGAGGTGTTGTTCGCCAAGTTCCTGGAGCTGGCAGACGCCAAAAAAGAAGTGTACGACCACGACGTATTTTATTTGGTGGCGAATCACCGCACGCTCGCAGATAGCAGCAAGCATCTGTATGAGCTGGAGTCGTTCCAGGTCGTCAGCAACGATTTGTACCCGACTGCGACGGTCAAGCTGAAAAAAGGCGAGGAAATGCTGAAAGGCAGCGCAGTAGGCGAAGGGCCGATCGAAGCGTTGTACGACGTGATCAAAACGTTGGTCGGGCTGGATGTCCACCTGAAGGATTACAAGATCAACAGCATTTCCCGCGGCAAAGACGCCGTCGGCCGTGTCAATATTCGCATCGAGTACATGGGGAAAACGTACTCCGGTCGGGCGATGGATACCGATATTATCAAGGCGAGCGCCCTTGCGTTTTTGAACGGGGTCAACGCTGCGGTGCTTGATCTGGTTGCGGTCGGATAGTCGGATAAAGCAAGAGCAGGCGCGAGACGACTAGGCGATCCCTGCCTGAAAAACGCCGAGAATCAAGCATGTAAAGAGACTGCTGCCAACTCAGGCGAATGTCCAAAGGCTGCTCGAACAGGAAAGCGGGCTGCAAAGGCAATAAGGCTGATCTGTATCGGTAGAAATGGCTGCCAACTGATGGCAAAGCAGATTTGGCAGCGAGCCTGCAAGTATAGGAATGGAAAATTTGGAAAAACTGATTACCATACACTGTTAACCACCTTTTTCAACCCTCGCGGCTGTTTGCGGGGGCTTTTTTTATGAGACGGATTGTCAAGCCAAGTGC
>NZ_DOTK01000005.1:0-158673 GCF_003521185.1 Brevibacillus sp. | reverse complement strand
CTTTTTGATTGACATTCACAATCGCAGAGTAAACGGAGAAAAACATAAGCCGAACTTATACAAAATTACTTTACCAATTGAAAAAGTTGAAGATGGTGAAATCTCAATGAGTGAAATTATTCCGTTTTCAAATGTACTCAAATACTTCTATGATGATGGTCAATTGAAGAAATTATTACCAAGAAGGCAATTTGAACAGTTAATTAAAGTTGGTTAGTCTAATATGTTGTTTATTTTGAATGTCTGGTTAATGAATGAATGATGTTGGTGGGAGTACCTACTCCCCTACTATTTGTCCGTTGCACTGCTAAATAATAAAAATATCTATTGTACCCCATTTCGTACAAACTATTTTAATATCAGATAGGAATACTAGGAATTAACTTATTCGTGGTGGCTATTTATCAAGGTAGTCACCTTTTCTATTTCAAAACTAAAACTGGAGGGTATCTCAAATGCAAGAAACAATGAATGAAATGTTAGAAGTAATTAAGCAAACAAATGTAGAGTTGAAAGAAAATAGTATTCGTTTACAACAATTAGCCGAAAAAATGGGAATCGTCATTGATGAACAACAGATTATGAAAATGGGTATGAAAGAAATCAATCAACGGTTGGATGTTTTGTTAGAGCGTTTTGAGGATAGAGAGCAACGTCACTTAAAGGTGGTGCACTAATGAATATTTATGATGTGATTGCTAAACTGCCATTTCCGAAACAGCAGTATGTAAAGTATAAGTTTAATCTTTGGTTTGATACAAATAAGACTATGACCGAGGATGAATTTTTACATACAGTCCATAAAAAGACCATGAACAGTTTCCATAAATGGGAGCGTACTGATGAGTTCAAACACATTGCCAGTATGGTTTTGGCGACAAAAACAGCACAGGATCTCATTGATATGTATGAAGCGGTAAGAGATAAAGCAGTAAAAGGTGATGAGAAATCGGTTAAACTGCTTCTTTCGCTACAGAAAGAGATCGAACAGTACAAGCAGCAAGCACTTAAAGCGTTCGAGGATACAGTTGAACAAGACGAAGAGGATGACGATGATTTGGAACTTTAAAAGAAAGCGGCAATTGGTGGATATTGAACTTTTTACTTTACTGGAATAATATTGTATTGCTTGAGAAAAGGAGGACGAAACGGTGAATTTAGTTGAAGACCTAAAAAGAGCATTGATAGAAATATTCCAAAAGTTTGACATGGCTGTACCAAGAAGGCAAGACGCTCATTATCTGTTAATGTGCTATCTAAATTTAAAGTCAAAACTAATCACTCCTTATCCAAGAAAAGTGCATATATCCTCTGAGTTATCCAACAAAGAAATTGCAAGCCCTTTTAAAGAAGCGCTTGATAGTATAAAAGTTAAAATCGAAAGGGGAAAAGATATTAATCCTCACTTAAGTAAAGGTATCTTTAAAATTGAAAAGCCAGATGATTTGCTTGTTGATTGGGGCATATATCATTTACATTTGAATAACAAAAAAGACAAAGATGATGATTACTTTTACAGTAGGTCTGATGAGTTGCTTTTTTTTATGTCTTTCGAAAAAGATATCTACTTTTTAGAAGTTCTTCCGCACAAACAAAAAGATTTATGGGGCAACAAGGAGTTGCTACGTATTGTAAATAAGAACTGGCCACATTTACTTGAACCTTTTAGAATTCCTGATGCAATTTCGATAACTCCAGATCTTACCGAAAGAGAAATAATTGATGCAAGAAAGTCTGGTTCATTTCTGTTAACTGAAGTGGATGGGAATGTATATTCTCCTATAAATGGAGGACTTACTACTGCAAAAATTGCAGTTCGCCATGTTCAAATGGCTGATTCAATCATTTCTTCCATTAAGGAATTGGAAAGGGTATTAGAAAAACAAATTGGTAAACAGAAGAAAAGAGACTCTCCTAAATTCAAGTTAGTTCATGATGGAATGTTGCTTTATGTAATTGAGGAAAATACAAATAAAATGATTGCATTTTTTTAAAGCGTTATAAAATCCTATTTCCCAAAAGGGTAGCCGATGTTTCGGCTGCCTTTTTAGTCTTACCTGAAAAGGAGATGAAACGGTGGCTGCGCTAACAAAAAAGCAAAAACTTGAAAAGATAATGAGTTCATTTGAACTTTTTGCCAAGAATTTTATCAAAATAATTGACAACAATGGTGATCTAGTTCCGTTTGTCTTGAACAAAGAGCAATCTGAGTACATTAGCACAATGGAAAAATACAATGTTATCCTCAAAGGACGACAAATCGGCTTTACAACACTATCTTTGGCCTACATGTTGTACTCGGCTATAACAAGGCCAGACACAAGTTACATAATCATGACACATCATAACAGTGTGAGCAAAAGTTTGTTCGTCAAATTGAAAAAGATGTATAAAAATCTCCCTCATGCTAAGTATCCTGAACTGTTTCCAAAAGATAGTTTAAACAATAGGGATGAGTTGTTCCTCTCCAATGGCTCAAGGATAATCATTTCTACTGCTGGTGGGGATGACGCTATTTCAGGTAATACTTTTCAATTTATCCATTTCTCGGAGATGGGCAAATATCCAAACAACGTACAGGAGGAGATATTGTCAACCGCTATTCCTGCACTAGCAAAGAATGATTCGGCTATGATTTGGATTGAGAGTACAGGTATGGGTTACAATTATTTTGCCGAGTTGTTTCTTAAATCATATAGAGGTAAAGAAAGTGTCTGGAACGCCAAGTTTTATAGTTGGCTGGCTGATGCTTACCGTCAACAGTTCAAAGTGGTGTTTGATGAGGCAGAGGAATGGTATAAACTCCATAACAAAGGCAACAGATTAAGAGAGAAAGACTTAGAACATGATGAGCGGATTTTGTTTGAAAAGTATGGTGCTACGTTAAGGCAATTGATGTTTAGGCGGTATTACATTGCTACGAACAGTTTGGATAAATGGAATCGTGAGTTTCCAACAACGCCAGACCAAGCATTCCAAACGAGTAACGAATCTGTATTCTCGACGGAAAAGATCGTTGAGCGATTGCAATTTGTAAGTGAACCTTTACCATACAGCGAATTAAGCGATTTACCAGAGGTTTTAAAACCTTATCTTGGTAAGTCGCTTTTTATTTGGCATAGACCAAGGAGTGGAAAACGGTACTATACAGGTGTTGATACGGCTTCTGGTGGAGGTAAAAATTCGGACTTCTCTACTATCAGTATATTTGATGCTGAAGGTCAACAGGTTGCGAGTTTCTATAATAATGAGATTCCAGTTTATAAGTTTGCAGATGTGGTTGATTCCTTAGCAAGATATTTTAATGAATCCTTCCTTGTGGTTGAGTCAAATTCATATGGCTTACCATTAATTGAACGTATCCGTAAAGAGAAAGGTTACCTAAACATGTACAAGCATAAGACGTTTGACCAAAAGGGAAAGAAGAAACTAAAAGTCGGTTGGCAAACAACAAAAGCCAATAAAGCCATTTTAATCTCAGATTTTAAAGAGCAGTTTGAGGTTGGCATGATCAACATTGAGTGCAAACAAACACTTGAACAAATGAAGATATATGTAGACCAAGACGGAAAACTGGGCAACAAAAGAGGTTCAGGAGAAAGTTACCATGACGACTTGGTTATTTCCGCCGCGTTGGCGATTCAAGGAATGAAAGCAGGAAAATGGTACGTTTAAAGAATTAATTAAGGAGGTCATCCGATGAGTATAGATCAATATATTCGAGAACAACATGACGCAAATCCAGAATGGTTCGTTGAAGAGTGCAACTCAGTTGCCAATATGCAACGGATTAATAACATAATTGATATAAAAGAGTATCTGTCGGGCAATCATGCAATTCTTCAAACTCCATCCTACATGTATAACGGTCGTGAATTTACCCCTAGAAAGATCGTTTTGCAGTATGCGAAGAACGTATTGAATTTTAGTACATCATATTTGCTCTCTCATCCGATCACATTGACAGGTCAGGATAGTGTAGTTAAGGAATATAAGAAGGTTTATAAGAAAGGGAAATATGACCGAATTGACTTTGATGTGCTGGATAAGATTACGAAATATGGATTCGTGGCTGAATATGTATTCGTGGATTTTGATGGAACAATTAAAAGTAAACTGATTGATCCTGCTGATTCATATCCTGTATATGATGATGAGAACAACTACATAGCGTTTATCGAGCATTATACAACGGCTGATAATGTGAGTTACTATACAGTCTACTACCCTGATAAGGTGCAGAAGTATTCAAACAAAGACGGAAGATTAAAGTTAGTCGGGGAATATTCCAATCTTAGCGGATTGCCAATTGTCTATAAGAACCAGAATGAATTGGATAGTACAATCGGACGTAGTGACTTAGAGGATATAGTAACCATCATCGACAGTATGGAGGATTTACTCAGTAAGTTTGCAGATTCATTCCATAAACATCATAATCCTATACCAGTTGTGATTGGACAGCAGTTAAAAGGTGGTGGGCTTCCTTCAAATGTAGTCGGGGCTGGTATAGCCTTAGATGATGGCAGCGACTTTAAGATGGTCAGCAATCAGTTAGATTATAAATCATTTGAGACAATCTACAAGACGCTTATGACTACGTTACTCGATATTTCTAATACGCCAGGCGTTGCAATGGGAAAAGTGGACATTTCCAATTTAAGCGAGGTCAGCATCCGTCTACTTTATAGTTTATCAGACCTAAAAGCCAGTATGAATGAGAAGTATATGCGTGAAGGAATGGAACAGCGATTTGATAAGATTAGAAAGTTATTAGAGTTGAAAGGTAAACGGATTTCAGATGATGCTTTTGATTCTTTAGGGATTGTATTCCAGTATGCTCGACCGCAATCGGCTAAAGAGGTAATTGATAATCTGAAAGTGCTTAGTGATATGGGAGCAATTAGTATTGAAAGTATTTTGGAAAGATCACCTTACACTAATGATGTGGTGCAAGAGTTGGAACGATTAAAGGAGTATCAGATGGGAAACAAAACGGGAAATAATGATGATCAGGAGAGTATGGATTCGGAGAGTTTGAGAAAAAACGTTGGGAAATAATAGTATGAATGATAAGGGATTGAGTGGAAAGAGATAATGTCCACTCGCCCACACATGTTATACTATCCGTTTCATCAGGTGAAACAAAAAATAAAAGCGGCAGGGGAACGTGAGATTTCAAAAATTTTGCGTTCCTCTTGATTCCTGTTGCTGATTGATCCTGATAAATGGCTAATTGTGTCAATCTTAACCACTTAATCATGGAGTTAGTGGTCTATTTTTTGCCTGTTTTGTGGTCAGGTGTTGATAACTAACATTATCAACGGTTTTAATCTGGGGAATGTTCGGGAATAGACGTGATAAAATCAAGTTTTCATCAGTAATGTTCGATACCCCAATTGGCATGAAAGGTGCTGTAGCATACCCAATTACACCCACCCTGAAAAAATCTATCATACCCTAGTTGGAGAATATATTCCCATATATCTATGATAATGGTACTATGATGGTGGAATATTCGTACTGGGGAGGAAGATTAGTTAGATGGCAGGATGTCTTGGTGTCGGAATTGCATTTATTATTATTGCTTGGATGTTTAGTATTAGTAAGGCACTAGGTTGGACTGTTTTAATAGGTATTGTCGTTGCTGGATTTTATTTTAGTGTAAAAGACAAAGAAAAAAGAGATAAAGAGTTGGCTCAAAAAAGGAGTATGATGGATGAAACCATTGAGTTAATGAGAAGAAATGAAAACTTCTCCATTTCAAAGAGGTATATGTCAGAATACAATGATTGTGGTATTGCGATTGATGAAAACTCTAAAAGAATATCTTTCCTGTATACTGATAGGTCATATACATACTCCTATAAGGACATTTTAGAGTCCGAGATTATTGAAGATGGTATCTCAGTCACAAAAACCTCGAGAGGCAGTCAAATTGGTGGTGCTTTGTTGGGTGCTGTTCTCGCAGGAGGAGTTGGAGCAATTGTCGGTGGTTTATCTGGTGAGAAAAAAACAATGGAAAAAGTCAAAAATGTCGATCTTAAAGTGATTGTAAATGATACAAGCAATCCGATTCACAAAGTTAATTTTTTCAAGAGTATTGATTTAGCAACTCACCAAGAAACTAAGGATGGAGAAAAGAAAGACAGTCCTAAATATAAAGCAGCAATTGAAAATGCTAATCATTGGCAAGCATTAATTAGTGTATTGATTAGACAGGCGGATGAAGAAGACAAGTCAAAGATACAAGAAAAAGTTGAAGAAATAACTGTAGCAAAGGAAAGTAATTCATCAATATCTATTGCAGACGAACTATTAAAACTTTCCGAGTTACTTAAACAAGGAATCATAAGTCAAGAGGAATTTGATAAACAAAAGGCAAAACTATTGTCCTAATAAATGCTTGTCTGAGTGTTATTTATTACCCGACCACATACTTCATTTTTTTCCAAATGTAATCAAAATACTCCTTGAGATATGGTAAAATCCTCCTATGATCAAATCAGGAGGGAATTACTGTGAAAAGGGTATTGTTGTCGCTTGCATTAGTTGGATTATTAACTGGATGTGGAGGTGACCCATCAAGTGGGATTACCCAAACCAAACCAGAAACACATAATAGTAATTCAACTAAGCCCATAACCAACAATCAACCAGTTTATACTAAAGAGGAACTAGAAGCCGATCCAAAAGCACCTTCTAAAGACCCATCGGATTACGACCAAAACGGGCAGTATGTTCCCAAAGATGGGCCTTCTGATAATCCAGCAGATTACAGTAAAAATGGTGAGTATAAACCTGTCGAATCTATGACACAAGAGGAGATTCAAGCCGAATTAGAACAGATGTTAAAAGATTCGTTAGGACAATAGAATTCTGACTGCCCATTGTGGCAGTTTTTCTTTTTACCCAAATCTACAAGGAGGAACCATAATGACTAACCAATCACGTCTCGAAATGGAGATAAAGGGAATCACACTTACACCAGAGGAAATTGACGTATATCTTGGAGAATCAGGGCTACAACCATTGGCAGAATACGAGCCTACAAACAAATCACAAACACGAAAAATTTACGAAACGGCACTTGCGATATTGGGATCAATTTCCAATCAGCCACAATTAATGAAAAACTATACTTCCGATGATCAAACAGTTAGTCAATTCCATGAAAACTTAATGGCACGTATTGACCAACTAGAAAACAAAATCCACAAAATGAAAATTGACGAAGAGAAAGCAGCCAATACTAATGGCTCTTTTTTTATGTTGTTTTATCAGTAAGGGAGGATGTATATGGTTAATTTGTTTCAATCCAATCCAGACGATTTTCAATATATCCTAGACACTCTAGGACAGGATGTTTTAATCAATAATCGATCTGTAAGAGCGGTCATTTCAAATACGACACTCAGCACAGACGTTGATGACAAAAAAATCAGTACTCTTACACCGATTCAAAGGGGTTATTTAGTCCATTACAATGATGAGGACTGGTTAATCATCTCTGAAGTCAATGGACAGCGTAGCGGGCGTTACAGAGCGTTTATGCGTGTCTGTGACTATCGGATTAAGTTCAACTTTACAGGTACTGTTAAAGAGTTTCCTGCTATTGTAGACGGAAAAGTGTTTGATGTAGAGACAGGCCAATTTATGACATTACCTAACAGCAAAATCCTAGTGACGTTACAAGAAAACGAGGAAACATTACAAATTGTAGTTGGTCAGCGGTTCATTAAAATGGGCAGAGCGTGGGAAGTAGAAGCCATTGACAGAACAGAAAAAGGATTACTTAGATTGTGGTGCAAAGAGGATCAATTTAATGATGCTGTGGACGATAAAGAAAATGAAATTGCAAATGCAGGAAGTTGGGTATATACCGTTGATATAACTAACTCGGACACGTCTATTACAGAAGGTAATACTCTGCAATTGAATGTATCGGTAACACTAAACGGTCAATCTGTGACAGATAAAACTGTTGTATTTACTTCAAGTGATTCTAATGTCGCAACAGTGGATTCAAATGGATTAGTTACTGCTATAAATACAGGATTAGTGACCATTACGGCTGCATTGCCTGAAAAATCAGATGTTAATGATACAATTACACTCACTGTTGAAGCAGTTCAACAAGACAATTTCGCTTTAACAATCGTTGGCGATCCTGATATGAGAGTGACGCAAACTAAAACATGGAATGCCGTATTGACCAACAATGGTCAACAGGTTTCAATGCAACCGGCAACGTGGGGTATTACTAATACAACAGGAGGAACAACGGATTTAGTGTCGATAACAAGTCAGACAAGTGAAAGTTGCACGCTGAAAGCGAACAGCAACAATAAAATAGGTTACTTCAAGTTGATTTGCACTCTTAATGATGGGAGTTTGACGGCTGAAAAGCAGATACAAGTTAAGAGTTTGATTTAGATTTATACAAACTTTGTGTATTATCGGAGATATTTTAAGGCGACCACTTGACTTCTTTTACCGACTACTATATATTTATGATAATTGATACTGGAAGTAAGTGGTTTGATATATCAAGGACAAGCCCAGTCAGTAAAAGGACAACATTTCGTTCCAGTTTACTTGACAGGGTGGGGGTCGCTGGTTCGAACCCAGTCCGGATCACCATATAATGAATGCTGAAACCTCTTGGTAATCAAGGGGTTTTTCTTATTGTTGTCATTCGGTTGTTTCATTGGTTTTGATACGAATTTGTATTTTGATACGAACCTAGGCTATTTTCGGGTTTTGTAGAATATATTACCAAATCCATCCCGGGTGTCTCTCTGGAGATTAGGCAAAGGTTTCTATATGTATCTAATGTAATACGGACATTGGCCTGATCTAGCATTTCTAATACAACCTTTTCGAATTTACTCCTTGTTTCAATAGCAAGCTTGCATGAGGATGACGGATATCATGGAATCGAATTTTCCGCAAAGCTGTCTTCTGAGTGAGGATGCCAAAAGACCTATTCAACTTGCGTAGGGATAGTGAAGTGCCACCAGAGGTACAAATGACCCACCCAAAACCTCAATACAAAGGGCGGCGGTTAGCCACCATTTTCTGATAAGATCGATAAGTCGCCAACTGTTCGTTTCCCACCTGCTTTTCATTACTGTGATATAATGAAAATAAAAACAATGGGGTGTATTGTTGAAGAGACAATTTTTGATGATTGTAAGTGATGTAACCAAACCACAAATAGATAGCGCCAGCGAAGCAGTAAAAGATTTTAACGAATTCATTGACTTGATTCCAATTGAGTCTAAATCTGATGGAGGCTATAGCCTGTACCTCGATATTCAAAAAGGCGATGTTCCGATAACAGTTTCAGATACACGAAAATTCCTGAGAAATTGGTTTATGCCTTTAAAAATAGAATGTGATTCAAATCCACGAGACTTTTATTAAAAGTCTTTTTTTATACAAAGTAAGTAAGAGGTGTGGGCGCTGGTTCGAACCCAGTGAAAACTTCTTTTGACTGTTCCTTGATGAAGCTGATTGTCGAGTGGCTCCCCGATTTATCCAATCGGCTGTTTTGTTATCACTTGCTACGTGGATTCAAATGTTGCATTCAAATCTTGTAAATATTTACGCTTAATTGGCCCGTTGTAAATCTCCTTTGTTATCCGTTGATGGAACGCCGTGTGTAATGTCCATCTAAGTGGATTGACTCCTGGCAATACCAACTACACTCTTGCTGAAGATGCAGCTCACAATGCTTCTTCGCCTATCGGTTTGCCTTTCTATACTGGTACTGCAGATTAGACAGCACTCTAATAGCTATTACTTTTCGAAGTCGCTCAACCGAGCGGCTTTTTCTTTTGGAAAGGGGGAAGAACACGGTTGTTCTAGAATCACTTGGAAGTTGGGTGCAAAATACGAGTAAAGTCTTGGATCAGGATCATTTTATTTACTTGTTCACTCATCCAGGCGCGGACTGTAACAGTGCACCTGTCACAATCTCACCAGACGGGCCAGTAATGGCAGCAGGACATGACGCTTCAACAACTTATGCATTGATTCCGCTAAGTGCTAGTAGAATTGTGTCACTTGGATCACTCAGCAGAAGCGTTTTCCAGAAGATATGGAAGACGGGTGACGTTGCTGACCCAGTGTACCCGCATAATTTGATCAAGTTTGATTGAGACGGATAGGCTAGATAAGTATGATGTTGATAAGCCTGACAATTTTATCGATAAAGAAACGTCTACGGCCTTGAAGCTGGAGGGCTGGAAACGTGAAGCCGGCTTGAAGGCAATTGACAGTGTTTGACTGCCAAAAGACTACTGAACAACTCGAACGCCTGGAAAAAGCGATTGACTAACGATCCAGCAGGCGGACTGAGCGAGTTGCCCTGGCTCATGTTTACGATGCCTGACCGGACGACAGAAAAAACAACGCGACAAAAACACAGCCCTCCGTCCGGGGGATAACCGGGGAGGGCTGTTGCCTGTTTGAACAACTCCATGAGCATTTCATCTATCTTTTGGCAACCATTGAAAACAACCCTAAATAACCTCAAAGTGGCAAGTGTAATGTATAAAATCAGGTATCTAAACCATAATAAAACAGCCTGAAAAGACTTATTTCCTATGAACAGAGGAGCAGATGAATATGAAAATCAAGCGACTGCTTGCGTTACTGTTGACCTTGACGCTCGTTTTTAGCATGATGCAGGCAGTAGTATCCGTGCAAGCTAAAGAGGGGAAGGTAGCTGATTCAGTTTGCCTCAGTCCCAAAATGGTGCAGTTGAAGACAGATATGCAGAAAGTCTGGATCGACCATACAATATGGACGAGAAGCTACATTGTCAGTGCCATATCGAATCGTCCAGACCAGCAGGACGTTTTGGACCGACTTTTGCAGAACCAGCAGGATATCGGGAATCTGATCAAGCCTTATTATGGGGAAGCCGCCGGAAATAAGCTGGCTGATCTTCTCAGAGAGCATATTTTGATTGCAGGGAAAATTGTAGCGGCTGCCAAAGCGGGCAATCAGGCGGATGTGAAAAAGCTGGAGGCGGACTGGCATAGAAACGCTGACGATATTTCGAAATTTTTAAGTGCAGCGAATCCGAACTGGCAGTTTAAAACGCTGCAAGATATGCTTTATGCGCACCTTCAATTGATTACGGAAATAGTTCTGAACTGTCTCAAAGGAGATTGGAAAGCGGATATTGCAGCAACGGACAAAAACGAGATCCATATGATTCATTTGGCGGACATTTTGACAGAAGGCATCGTCAAGCAATTCCCTGAAAAATTTTAACCGGGTAGCTATAGGGCAGTTCGACGCTTCTGCAAAGCTCCACAAGTGTAGAGCTTTTTTTATTTGCATGTTCGTATTATGTTCGCATACAATACAAACAAACGTTCCTATCTGGAGGCGAACAGCATGAAAAGGCAACTGCAAAGAGCCATACAACAGCATCAGTACATCCGGATTATTTACCTTGGCAGTGACGGCCGCACTACACAGCGAACTTTGCGTCCCATCGAAATTTCAGACGACCGACTGAAAGCGTACTGCCTCACGAGAAAAGCGCCGCGTGTCTTTGTAATCGACAACATCCTTGCGGTACAGTCAGTGGCGAACCGCCATGCTGTCTGATCTCTTGTAACATATGGAAGGGTTGGTGTGTTGAGAGGGCATTCCAGATAGACAATCCGTTCTCGATCCGATTTGTTCTGCCGAAGCAACGAGAAGGGGTCCTTCAGCTGAAGAAAGACAAGAAACTGGTAAAATGCCTCTTTTAAGTGGGGTACTTCCCGTCAGCAAGGTTCTATTTTTTCGGATCTCGACCTGGTCGTTCCACCGCGGGCGCATCTCTGTGATGTACTTCTTATCTATGTAACGGCTGGACATTTTTGTGATGCTTTGAAAGTGGATTAGTTCCAGCTGTGTAACATCGCCGCTGAGAATGTTTCGCGCTGCGATTTTGAAAAAATTTTCCGCTCACGCTTCTTCATGCCCGTTACCAGTTACCTCTCGTCGTTTATTAAAATCTTTCTCCCGATGTCCTTACTTAGCGAAGGCGCTATTAAGCGTTAAACTAAGGAGGAGATTGTGATGATGAAAAAATTTCTGAATTGGGCCCGTCGTTATGGCAATTGAAATGATCATCCATTGGTTTAACTGATCTTCTGGCATGGGGCTGGAGATTCAATTATCCCGCCATTCATCAAATCGCGCGGGTTGAAACGATAACTTTAGTTAGCTGCAAGATAAGCTTGCTCCCTTTACCCTAAATCTGCCCGTTGTAAATCTTTATCTTCTTATTTGTTGATGGAACGTCGTGTGCGATGAAAGTCGCTCGCACGGTGTAGGTCCAGGGCGACCTGGAAATAGCTTATCAGTAACAATCGAACAGACAGCACTAAGTGCGGAACAAGTCCAATTTAGATGGAGGTGGTCAGATAGCGACTATGCCGATTACATGGTGGCTTATGTAAATGGGCAGGAATACAGGGTCTTCAATTACGGAGAGACTTATGGATTTGGTGCTATTAAAACATTACGTGCGGATACAAGCTATGACATCACGCTTCATTTTTACAAGAATAATGTCAATATCGCCCAAGGCGAACTGCATATCGTTACACCGCACGATGATACAATTGCTCCAAACGTGAATGCAATGCTTGGAAATCACACATCGACCACGGCAGATTTTGAGGTTTGGTCAGATGAGCCCGGGACTATTTACTATATCTTCGTTAGGGACGCGGATTTTAACGTTATGCCTAATAAAAGTTTGATTATGGCCGGGAATGATCCGAGAATCGTACGATCTGGACAATTGAATGTAACAGCCGATCAACGGAAACAGGTGCTTTTGGATGGATTTACTATTACCGAGCCAGGATATTGGACACTTTATTTAGTATCGGAGGATTCGGCGGGTAATATTTCAAGTATCCAAGGAGCAGGGTTTTCTCTGTGAAAAACGTCGATACTTTTTTCAGCAAACGGGATGTGACTGTTTGCGGTCAACAAAACGGTCATGTCGTTTGTTGATCCAAACAAATTAGTCGTTGGCGGCTGATCCTTAGGATTTATCCTGGGGTTTTTTCTTGGAAAAGCTTGAGTAAAGTGCGGAAGAGTCGGTCAACCGAGCGGCTTTTTTGACAAGGAAGATGAATAAGGTAATGAGGACATTTGCCAATAACTGCCCTAATCACCAGAGGAGCAAGTCAGAGAGAGGCACAATCGAGCTGGACTTCCTTCCTTTATGGCTTATGGCTCGCAACGATTTCGGTCGTGCCAAACATGCAGATTGAACAGCCAGAAGTGGCTGAACGTCTAATCGAGTGTCAGCTAACGGGTAAAGACATGTTGGCTAAAGAATCTTTACATTCGTACCGCAAAAAAGGGGGCAGGAAACAGGGCAGGCAAGATAGCAAATGTTTTGGCAGAACGGAACAGCGGGTGTTGACCACTCAACAACTTTTGCATTACGGCAAATCAAGATAGGTTCTTGATGCCCCTACCGAGTTATTTCATATTTGACTTCAGAATAATTGTGAATCATCAATTCTTCATGCAGAAGATTCCCGGTTCGTTTATCAATGACTCTCCTCCATATTTCGTTCTCTCTAAAATTTTTCCCGTCTATATGATGGAATTGATGATTTCTTTCTTCCAAATGGTAGGAAAAGGGCAACTCGTTTTCACAAAAGACAATTCCTTTTAGATGTTGGTCGGTTAGCCAAACGTGAAATTGAAATTGATCATTGGTGGGATTAAAGAAACGCAAATCCACGTAATTAAAAAATACGCTTGCCCCACTCCCAAAAGGCAAGACCCTATGCTCGTCTGGAAACGGATCAAAACTATGATGATGTCTCTCCGTGATTTCTAACGGTGTATGCAAGGCAAGCCAAAAAAGCAAGTTCGCTAACTGACACAACCCTCCCCCAACACCTGTTTTCACTTCACCTTGCGATAACAGCAATCCGTCAATATACCCTTTGCTCGATGTAGGTTTCCCAATTAAATGCCAAAACGAAAAGGTTTCACCTGGCTTCAAAACAATCCCGTCCATGGATTTTAGGGCAATGCGTAGATTAGTAATTTTATTTTCCTGTAACATCGGATCGGATGTACCCAATTTTCTCCTTAAAAGCGATTGATGTCGTTTGACTACATGGGGGAAGCGATCAACCATTCGCTCATTGGCAAAATTCACAAACAGATTGCGAGTCGTTCTCTTTAAACGAAGCTGAAGGATTCTGAGTTTGTAGACTAAAGGCATTTTAACTGCGAGCTGTTTTATCATTGAGCGGTCACCCATTACCAATTTGATTTTTGCGTGCGATGGAGTTGCGGACAACTTGAACGGACAACTTGAACGATTGCGAAGGTCGGGAGTAATCCCAGACTGCTCCTGCCAACCGGAAATTATACCATAATATGGATTCCTGATGTTTTCCATTTCGCGCTTCTTGCGATACAAAATTTTGAGCGCGGCGATCACTGACTAAAATGGGACTATCCGGACAGCAAACAAAAGGCAGCCGAGCTTGAAACGAGAATGAAAAGTCCGAAGCGCCAGCTGCCTTTTTGCAAAATACGCATGTCTTCCGGCTTGACGATCGTTGCTTATTGCGCGAACAGGCTCGGGCATTGCGGCGGGAATGCAATGGGCGGGCAACGGAAAGATGGGGGCGGGACGGGAACCGGGAACGAGTTCGGACGAGGTGCACAAAGTTTGGCGAGCACTTCCAGCTTCACATCCGTTTCCACCTGGATCTGCACGCAGATGACGATGTCCATGGCGATCCTGCCGTCCAACAGTACATGGCTGCTCGGCGTACACTCGCTGGCGACGATGTGGCAGCGGATGTTGGAGGCATTCAGTGGCTCGGGCAAACAAAGCGCGATTTCGCTGTCGAGCTGGGCAGGAGCCGAAAATTCGCACAGCAGCGCGCTGTCGGCAAATACGCGGATCAACTGCGTGGAGCGAAGCAGAAAGTGGACGATGCCCATGCGCACTGCGTTTCCGTAAACGAGACTGGTGTCGCGGTGGATGCTGATAATCGAGCAAGCAGCGTCTGAACAGCACGGTGGCTGGACGTGTCCGGATGATGGCGGAACAAGCGGCGTTGCACATTGGATATCGATACGCTGACCGGCCAGGATTGCGGCTTCCACCAGCGGGCGGCACTCGTCTGGAATCCGGACTTCGTTTCGGCCCGAGAGCGCAGTGTAGACCCAGTCGTATATTTTAGGGACGCGGATGCAGACTTCGAGGACGTTGATAGGGATCGGCGGAGCTGGCACGATGATTTTGACGATAAATGCGTCCAGATTCCCTCCAAATAAAGTCTGCGCTGCCCCTGGAGTAATGGGAAACGGAACCGGATCTGTTTCAGGAGTGGAAGTAATGCCTGTCACGTAGGCGTTTCCCGATCCATCTACGGAGATGCCGAAAGCTTGGTCGTCTTGCCCGCCTCCCAAGTAGGTGGAATAGCGGAGAGCGTTGCCTGCGGTGTTCAGGCTGGTCACGAATGCATCGTGGCTGCCGCCCCCGTAGTTGCGTTGAAAGGCATTCAGTGTGATCGGAAAAGGGACGGGTGCTGTTTGAGGTGTGTTGGTGATACCCGCCACGTAGACGTTTGGCAAGGAATCAAGTGCGATCCCGAAAGCCTGATCGTCCTGACTGCCGCCTAGATAGGTAGAAAACACAAGCGCGCTGCCTGTCGGGTTCAGCTTGGTGACAAACGCATCTAAGAGCCCCCCTCCGTAGACCGTCTGGAAGGCGCCCGGGGTGATTGGAAAAGGGGCGGGATCGGTCTGGGGGGTAGCGGTGCTTCCGGCCACGTATGCGTTGCCTGCCGTATCCACCGCGATGGCAGCTCCTGCATCGTTTTGCCCGCCGCCCAGGTAGGTAGAGTAGACAAGCGTGCTGCCAGTGGCGTTCAGTTTGGCAATAAACGCGTCAGAGCTGCCTCCCCCGTAAAGCGTTTGGAAGGAACCCGAGGTGATCGGGAAGGGAACGGGATCGGTCTCGGGAGTAGAGGTACTTCCCGTGACGTACGCGTTTCCCAAGGAATCGACCGCGATGGCGGCCCCGGAATCGAACGATCCTCCGCCCAGATAGGTAGAGTAGATGAGCGCGTTGCCCGCGGCATTCAATTGGGTGACAAACACATCTGTGTTCCCTCCAAACGACGTTTGAAACGCGCCGGGAGTAATGGGGAAAGGTGTGAAATCCAATTGAGAAGTTGCCGTAGTGCCGACGATATAGGCGTTTCCGGCGGCGTCGACGGTAATACCCGAGCCGAAATCGATGGAATCCCCGCCAAGGTAGGTGGAGTAAACGAGGGCGTTGCCCGCAGGGTTCAGTTTGGTGACAAATGCATCCAACGCTCCGCCAAAAGTCGTTTGAAAGGCCCCCGGAGTGATGGGAAATGGAACAGGATTCGTTTGAGAGCTGTTCGTGTTGCCTGTGATGTAGGCGTTTCCCAAGGAGTCGACGGCGATCGCCGAACCTTGGTCGATCCCCCCTCCACCAAGGTAAGTGGAGTACAGGAAAGTGTTTCCGGCGGGATTCAGTTTCGCGACGAATGCATCCGATGTCCCACCAAATGTTGTTTGAAAGGCTCCGGGAGTGATGGGAAAAGGAACTGCAGCCGTTTCGGGAGTGTTTGTAGAGCCTGTCACGTAGGCGTTCCCCGCTACATCGACCGCGATCGCAAAGCCGATCTCGAAATTCCCTCCGCCCAAATACGTGGAGTACTCCAGCTCAGGATCGATGACGAGCGGGTAATGCGGATCGTAGTCAGCTCCGATCCGAAAGCGAATGACGGGTGCGCCATCTAGTTGCTGTTCGAGCAAAAAGGAACTGCTGACGTTTGCCTTCCGCCCGCCGATCTGCTGGTAACTGAACGGACGTGCTTCGCGAAGCTCCCCGATTTCGGTGTGTATGAGGAGATTCCCTTGCTCATCCAGAGACAACGATTTTGCTCCGCGATAGGCAAAACGGATGTCTGCCACCTTCGCACCGGGCTGAACGACAAATTCGTATTTGATCCGGCCGTTATCACTGTGAAACACGAGGTCAATTCCCGGCCACAGCTTCGGATAGACGACGTGCTCATACGTAGGAATATTTGTATGCCATTTGGAAGAATCGTTGCCCTTCAAATAGTTGACTGTCCTTGTAGCGAGCTTGCGGCCTGTCGGCTTTGCTGCCGGATTGGAGTCCAAAAACGCCAAAGACAGCCGGACTCCGCGTACCTGCTTGTTCCATTTCTCCGCGGATTGAGGAAAAATAGAGCCGAGGGCTGCAGTGGGCGAAAAATCTCCGGCAGGCTTCTCTTGAAACGTCAGGAGAACTTCTCCCGGCATGAAGTACGCTTCATAATCGGCTCCTTTTACGTAATAATGAAGTCGGGAATCCGCCTGGCCGACATTCGGGACAAAAAAAGGACGACTTTTTCCGAATGTCTGCAAAACCTGCTGCCTGTTGTCATTCGCGATGGGCATCGAATCACTCCTTCCGTAAACGAGGTGCCTTATTGCTATACGTATGTACTGTTGTAGGTGTGTGGACTGGGCGAGTGTTTATTTTTGCCGCATGGATGATTTGTAACATCAGGGACTCTCTTTTTCAGCTTTGCCAAAAGGGCATGGGATGGAGTTTTTAATTTTCGAAATTCTCACCAATAAAGTAATTAAATCTTCCGTGTTTCTTACCCTCCATGAGAGAATGAATATAGCTACCCGTTCGTTCAGGGGGCATCATGATTGCATCACAAAAAAATCAAGCGAGGCGAGCATGGACCAAATCCAAATTTACGTTACAGATAATTCTGAGTGTCTTGAGTTTGAGGCGGAAAGCAGAGATTGCCGATTTGATGTCTACGTTAAGTTCAGCGATGAGTTATTCAGTATTAAAATTTATGATATTGTGCGGCTAACCCAGGACTTTGAAAGCGAGGTTGCTTCAAAAGGCTTTTACTCTGTTGATCCTAATGTAGTATTAGTTCCATCGGTGACTAATACGCATATTTGCACAACTGTAATGTCGCTTGCAAAACAGAAGTATTTCAGTCAAATCAAACCGCTTTGTGCTCAGGAAGTGGAAAAAATCATGAAGGATCTCTCACCGATATCTCTGCCAACGTCGTTTTACGATAATGGACGATCGGATAATCGGGAGGGGCAGACAGCGAAAGTGCCAAGCTGATTCAGGGAACGTGAATGCAAGCGAGCAGCCATCGGTACATACGTGTCAAAACATATGATTGTTGTGTGTGGCATTGCGGCTGAAGACGACGAGGAACGTAGATAGCTGCGATCAAATGGGGGGCAGTTCGGCATGAAAGCAATTACCATTCACCAGCCGTGGGCGACGCTGATCGCTTTGGGCGAAAAAAGGTTTGAGACTCGGAGCTGGAGCACAAAATACCGCGGCTCCATCGCGATCCATGCTGCCAAGAAGGTAGACAAGGAGATTTGCTTGCTGGAGCCTTTTCGTAGCGTACTAGCAAAGCACGAATATACGGCGGACAACCTGCCGACAGGCGTAGTGGTAGCGACAGCAAAACTTGAAGAATGCCTAAAGATTGTTACGCTTGGAACGGACAAAGTGGCAGCTATTCGTGAAGCGGATGAAGTAATGATACCAATCGAAGGAAACGAGATAAGCTTCGGGTGGTTTGAACGAGGAAGGTTTGCTTGGCAGTTGACGGAGGTAAAACGGATTGCTCCGGTGCCCGCAATAGGCAAACAAGGGCTTTGGAATTGGGAAGGAGAATAAGGTCAAGGCGTAGTAGTCGATTGGGTAAAGACATACCGCTTCACTAAGGTACGTATAGTCGATGAAAAGTGGCTTATTTTGCTTTCGCCGTTTGCGACAAAAGCTGACGTCGTTACAAGCGAAAATGGTAATATTTTCATTAATCAACATGTAAGGGGTGTCTCAAATGAAGTTAAATCCTTATAACTAAAAAATGGAAAGTGAGGGATTGCATGTCATTTGAGATGATAGAACGTCCACCTACTCTTGAAGAGTTTCAGCAGTTGTGCGTTTCTGTCGGTTGGGAAAAGATGATGAATTTCAAAGTGATCAACCACTCACTTGAAAATTCTTTGCATGCAGTTGTTGTTCGCTTCGAAAGCAAAATAATTGGTATGGGCCGAATTATTGGCGATGGGCACGTTTATTTTTATGTGCAAGATATTGTTGTGCGTCCGGAGTTTCAAAAAATGGGGGTAGGGACAATCTCATGCTCTATCTAAAAGAGAGTGCTCCCGACCAAGCTTTTATCGGTCTCTTTTCGTCTAACGAAGGCAAGAAACTGTATGAAAAATACGGCTTTCAGCAGTACCCTACTTTAACCGGAATGTTTCGAGTAGCGCCAATTTAGCTAGTTGTAGGCTCCTCCAAGGTTGGGGGGAGTCTTCGCTTTTATCTGTTTTATCATAGTCGTGAGGCTGCTGCGTGGGAAATATTCCCCGAAGTCGCACTTGTTTATCTATGGTTAACATCCTACATCGTCTGTGGAATAATTCATGATCAGCCGCTAAAACTTTGTGCAATGTTGAGTGAATTGATCGAATCGATAGGAACTTCAACTGTTAAATGATGAGGAAATCTAGTGAATATCCATGAATCATATAATAGCTGTAAAGGCGTAAGTACATAAACGGCGCCCTCATGGAGGGTGCCGTTTATGTTATTTGCTATATTCCATGACTTCAAAGGATTGGATTTTGTTGAAGGCTACGTAATCTTTTCGTGATGTAAACGGCCCCTTATTAAAGTTCTTTTCAAATATGTATGTTTCGTTGCCGCGTCCATCTGCACGATTATTATACCAATTAATGAAACTTTCTACTTCAGTTGAAGATAAATCAAATTCTTTTTCAAGACCACTAATCATTTTAATAACAAGTAATGCACGCTCTCCAGCTGGCGTAGGATCGGGAGTTGGATCAGGATCAGTGTTTATGAGTGTGTCTCCGATCATTTCCAATTCCATAATTCCTACAGAACTCCCAGTCGGATCATAATAACTATTTAAAACGTTGATACGATAGTATCTAAAGTATTTCTTATTATTCGTTTCTACTGTTACTGGAGTTCTATCATTTTCTAACTTCCCTTCGGTAACAAGGGACCATGTTGTATTATCATTTGACCCATATAATTTCCAGTCCTTGATAAGTGACTTTACGGAGTCATTGTGGAACAAAGGGGTTATAGTAATTTGATTAACCTTCTTTTTTTCAGTTGAACCGAAATCAACTTTTAAAAAATGGCCGCCTTCAGGCGGTGTTGTTGCATAAACGTACCAAAAATCTAAGTGATTAAAATCAACAGAATCATCAAATGCTTTCCATCCATAATCATTACGTCCACCAGACCCATAATGGGCGCTTTCACTAATGACGATGGGAGCAGGTTTATCGAAGTCAGTCATTGCTGGAACAAGATCTTTAGTAGGCTGTTGATCTTCTGCTAAAGCAATGTTTTGTCCCGAAAATAAGATAGAAAATGCCAGTACAAGACTTACTAAAATTGAGTTATACCCTTTTGCAAGACGCACAAGAACCCTTCTTATTTTTCAAAAAAAGATAATAGGAACCAATAAAAATATAGAGCACTGAGTTAGTTTTTGCAAAACAAAATATGGAAATTTTTTGAGCCTAAGGTAGAGAGTTTTTCTTAGTTAAGTCTAAGCAACATTGTTGCCGAGATGATTTTATGGACGGACGATTACAATCAAAGTCAGGGGCGGATCAGGCAACTGAATAGGGCCTTATTGCATCATCGTCACAAGATGAGAAATGCTGAGCGGATTCACTGATCTAGCAAGTAACCCACTTAGCAGTAATTAAGAGAAAAGAAGCCCCAAAGGGACTTCTAACGATGCCCTCATCTTCTAGCTACATGCTTTGCATTTGCTATACAAGCAGAAGAGGGGGACACTAAATAAGTAGGTTTAATATTCTCGCTATTATTACGAGTGCTCCAATAGCAAACATCAAGAATCCAATGATTTTAAATAACCAATAATCAAATTGGCTATGAGGATCGCTTGCTGATCCAATTATTCTAGAACGTAATTTTTGGACGTCCTTGGTTCTGAACGCAGTGAAAAAACCTATAGTGGAAAGGATTACAAGTGCGATTAATATCCAAGGCGAGTCATTCAAGAAATATACACTCCTACTATTGATGATTTAATTTGATTAACCAAAAATAGATCGAATTACTCTTTCGACAATATTTCTATCGTTACTCTCCTTTTCTTCTCGGTCTCTTGATCTTTTTTCTCTAAATAGGTCCTTTACGTCCTCAACAATGTCTTTAACAGGCTCTACAATGTCCCTTTTAATATCGAGAATTTCTTTAGTTCCTCCGTAAGTAATACTGCCACCAATTGGTACTTTTCCTGCTACACCAACTTCGAGTCCCGTTGGAGAACTACCTGTAGAACTGTAAGGTTTAGTGAGCCCTCCTGAAATTGGTCCAAGTTGTATGCTTTCATTTATTGCAGTTCCTGAGATGAAATCTTCTGGTTTAATATCATCAGGTATGTAACCAGCTTTACCACTGAATCCGACGTCAAAGCCAATCCCGATATTTCCTCCTATGTATACCTTTCCGTTTTTGTCAATTGTGATTGCGGCACCACCACCACCGCCTGCAATTGCACTTCCACCAAATGAAATATAATCAATTTCTCCAACAGGACCTTCAAAAGTATTTGTTGAGACCTTTTTCTCTTGTTTTATGTATTCAGACTTAGAATTTGTTATAGAAGGCTGAGAAGGTTGATTGCTAAGTATTTTGATTAGATTCTTATTGGGGAGCGTAGTCTGTGCTTTCAGCTTAAGTATGGCATAGGGGTCATAGGTGTCTTTGTTAGATTGCGGTTTAGTATTGGTATAACCATGTAAATCTTTATCCTTATCTCTATGGTCTTTCACAACAACACCATGTGCTTCTTTATCTTTGTCAATACGTTCTTTTACAACAGGCTCTTGTTTTGAGGATTTATTATCGGTGGTTATTGAGCCTGAGTTCCCGCTATGAGTGCCTTCTGGAATGGATTTGGCGATTACTGTTGATTTCGGTTGGACAGTCGGATTTTTTTCATTTTGGGGAGTGGACAGGGCTGGTGTGACTTGACTGCTCTTATAAGCTTGTTGTGCTGCTGGACTAATTTGAACGGAGTCACTTTTTGGATTTGTGGTTGTTACGGCTACTTCTTTAGGCGGAGAGGCTGGTTTAGTTGGAACTGTAACTTTTGTAGTTTGCGAAGTGTTACTTTTGCTAGGTGTGTAATCACGAATAGATATATTTTTTGCCATAAATGCCTCACTCCTATATCATTATTCAGAATATATTAGGAGTATCGGAGAAAAAACCAAAATTGTTAATATTTAGTTATTGATTGGGTTTGAGATGCTTTAACTGATAAGCTAAGCAGAAGATATTATCCTTTTGCAAGGCAACTATGGTTTCCGTCAGATAAGACGGTTCTTCATTTCAAACAAACAAGGAAATCTGTTCGGCGATTTAACCAATCTATATATACCTGTGTTATTGGAACCAAAACTACTCGTTGGTGATGTTCCAAGATTGAAGGCTACAAAAACGACCCGCTGTGTTCTCAACCCCTAAACTACAATGAAAAGTAGAAGAGGTTGAGAGTGCTTCTATGATGAGTGGTTCCTTGACCGATTGCAGTATCGATAGCAACTTGCAGCTACGACATCGACGGCTCTCTAAAGTATGCCAAAGGATTCTCATCATCAGGCTCTACACCGCCAAGCCTTCGCAACACTTCCTCTGCAAAATCAAGATAATTGGAGCCTGTAGCTGTAATCACGTTCTTATCGATGACAAGCCGTTCATTTCGCTTGTTTTCCCAATTCATCACGTGCTCGTATTCCAGATCACTCGGTTCAATAGAGGCAGTATAGGCAATTTCATTGAGAATGCCGGCTGCGCCGAGCAAGGAAGGCCCACCACAAATCGCTGCGATTAATTTGTTTTGTTCGTAAAATGCCCGAATAACTTGTATCAATTTTTGGTCGTGCAGAAACGGATGGGGGGCGCCGCCCGGAATAACCAGGGCTGCAAATTCGTCAACATCGATATCTTGAACGGATCGGGCAGGAAGGTAACATAGCGTAGATAAGGCTGTAACAGCCTCTCCTTTTGGCTTGGTCGAAAAAGTAACAAGCGTGTAGTCGGTTCTCTTGAGTGCCGTGACTAATGTAATTACTTCAAATTCTGCGAATGAGTCGTAGAGGAACAGCAGCAGTTTTTTCAATCCAATCATCCTTTTGCGGTTTGTGGCGCTTCTTTTGTTCGTTGAATTGTGAATAGTATAACATTTGGGTGCGTCTACGACTTGCTTTTGCATGGAAGTGCTGAAAAAGAAAAAAAGCCCCAAAAGAACTGTTAACGATGGCCAAGCCTTCTTGCTGTGCGCTTCGCATCCCAAGCAAATAAGAGATACGTAATGATTAGCAAGAGCCCGATGCCTCCCAATCGAAGACTAATACCGTACACAAAATGAACATAGATCATTACTGGTATTTCAACAATGAGAATGGTAGCGAATAGCCATTTGAAAAAGGTAAGGATCATGGCATGCTCTCCCTGTTTGTTTTGTTGGCAAGTCTAGGGGATTTTACCATAAGAGTAGAGGCGTATCTCTTTATTCATTAGAAACAAGGTAACTTCGTCTTTTTTTGTTTCGTATGAAAATATCCCCATAAAAATATGAAAATGGTACTATTGTGGTGAGTTTGCTTTTTGGAGGGCGGGATGTCTTGCAGCAGGAGTATTGAGTCGAACGACACGGAATAACCGCTGAACAAATAGCCATTGCACACGAGATGGTGAGTGTCGAGGTTCAGAGCGAAAGTAAAATGGAGGCGGCGAGCATCAAAATCTTGTTCATTTGCAGCAGAAATAAATGGCGCAGCTTAACAGCAGAGAAAATTTTTCACGGATACAATCACTATGATGTGAGATCTGCGGGAACAGAGGAAAATGCGCGGATCAAAGTCACTGCTGGTCATATTGGCTGGGCTGATTTGATTTTTGCCATGGAGAAAAAGCATGTTAGAAGGCTGACAGATAAGTTTGGAGCAAGGCTCGCAGGCAAGAAAGTCATTTGTCTCAGTATACCCGATGATTATGGATTCATGGATGAAGAACTGATCGAGATACTCAAGTCCAGAGTGTCCGAGTACATTGAAGTGCCAGACTAGAGGAAAGTTCTTTTTATAAAAAAGGATCGTGAAAAAAGAAGAAAGTGGTCATCCAAACGGAGCGATCGGCAATAAGACGCCAATTCGTCTAAGTGGTGATTTTGAGCGTAGCTGATCCGATTGCGAAGCGGCATCTGAAGGGGGTGTTTAAAATGAGAAAAATCAGTCTCGGGCTGATGTTGTGCCTTTTATTCGGCTCGGTTGGCAGTGCTTTTGCCCAGAGCGGAGAGCGACCAGTTGCTCCTAAAGCTCCGATCGTGACATATCAAAGCGGAGAGCGGCCATAACGGGAGAACTCTCGCCCACATGCTAATACGATCCCCTCATAGCGCCAGAAAAATCAAACACTTACCTCTGTCTACTTGGGGGGATTTTTTATGGGGCGGCTCAACTCTGGATTCGGGTAAGGATGGAGTCACCACAACCACAGCAGCCAGTAGTCTACACAAGGAGAATCCACAATCAGCGCCCGATGTGTTTCAAGCCGTTTTATCGTTGACTGTATGCCCGCAGCCAACTCAGTTTTCCCCAGAGTATATGTCAGGACTGAATTTCATTACCAAGAGGTTAATGGTACAATCGATGCAGATAGCGATAGAAGAAGACGCCGGAAAACGACGAGGAAACGGGGGAACAGCGTGTCTTTTGTATTATTTTTGCCAATTGGGTTTATCGCGGTGGTTGTTGCCATTGTCATGGCTTTTGTCGGGATGAGGAAGGACGCGCAGAAGCAAAAGAATGAAGCCAAACGAATTTTTAAGAGAATGAACATCATTGCGGCTGTAGGATTTGTTTCCATCGCGCTGGGGCTTTTTGCTCCGAGTGGACAGAATGAATCGACGGAAAAGGCAGTTCCGGCCAAGGGGGCGGAGGAGTCCGCGGTCCTTCCGGCTGAAAAATTGGCCGAGCTTGAAAAAGTGATGCTAAAGGACTATCACGAAAACTTCTCGATGACATCGTGGTACCAAAAAGAGCTGAAACTGGCGATCGCGAAGGGCGAGCAAGGTTTTTACAAGCTTGGCCTTTACACCGGATTGACGGAATCAGAAGAAAGCAAGAAAATCGCTGACCAGCTGACGCATCCGTTTTTGGGCATGGTCAATGAAAACGGAGCCGTGCTCCAGGGGCACGTGCAGACGATCGATATTTTTGGAAAAGAAGATAAGCTGTTACTGAGCGTCAAAAATCCGATAGTGAATTAGCGAACGAGGCGGCTGCGATTGCGCCTCTTTTTTGTCGGCAGAGTGCGCCCCTAATCAGAGAAAAACGCTTTTTCATGGACTGTAAGAACGTGTATCAAGCCAAAGAATGTTATCTTTTTGGGGAAAAGATGAGACGGATCAAAAGCATTGTTGCGAGTAGTGTTAAAATAAGCTCGAAATGTTGGTCAATAAAGATGCCTTTGTATGAACAGACGATTCGAACCGTGAAGTAAAGCGATAACATCAACACCAGCGCCAAAAAGTAGCCCCGCTGATTTCGCCAGTAGTACAAAAAATGCCCGCCTTTTGCTTGAAATTGAAAATCGAATTGATTTCGTTTATTGTAAATTATACCAATTTATGAGCGCTCAACAAACAAACTCCCCCAATTTTACAAACGGAAGTGAACATACGATGATTCCCTTGAAAGACTACCCGCACACGAAAGAAAGCCTGCTCCACTTGCTAAAGCAATCATGTGCCCAAGCAAACTCGCACACCGCGGCGGAACTGGCGGAATGGTGCTGGCTTTTTTGGTCGCGCTGGAGAGCAGATGAGGATGACTTGTTTCAGCAGACAGACGAATTGACCATAGACATCGTCATGGAGATTGCGGAAAAGTGGGTAAGCCAAGAAGGAGCACACGCTGCCCACGATGTGCAGTTCTCCAAGAAACAACTCGCAAAGTGGCTGGAGCGATTGGGGGAACATTAACCAGAGCAGGGAGAGTGCAGATGATTCCCGATGATGTAAAAGAACGGTTGAAAAAGAAATACAATCTGGAGGAACCAACGCCATTCAACTCGGAGCAACGACTCCCACCTCCGAGAAATAGGACAGAATATCCGGCAACTACAGAGTTTCATATAGACCCATACAAAGGGGCGGGAGAGCTGTTGCTTGGCATGACTCCCGACGAAGTGCAGGCCGCGCTGAATTTTCAACCTCGTGCGGGGCGCAGGTTCCATTATGGTACGGATACATATGACAAAATGGATGATTACCGTTGTTGTTTTGTGTATTTTAGAAATGATACCAATAAATGTAATTTTATGGAGTTTTATTCGGAGCGGATTTCGGTCATGTTTCATGGAAAAAACCTCATGAATATTCCTTACGAGGAAGCAGAAACGTTTGTCAGGCAATATGATCCTGACATCCAAACGAACGGAACGGGTTTTGTTTCATTAGCATTGGGCTTTGGTGTTTATGCCGAATTTGCCTTCGAGAACACAAGTCTTCCCGTTGAAACCGTGTGTGTATTTGAAAAAGGGTATTTTGCTAAGAACAAGGAATAAAGGTGATGCCGTCTTCAAGCCTAAAAAAAGGCCAGCATGTCGAGGGGATGGATCAGAGGGGCGTAACCGCGTAACAAGTTGGTAAGACAAGATGCCTACTCGTAGTGCGGCGCCGAAGGATACATATAGTCCAGCAACTCGACCAGCCCCCACAAAAACAGCAGCATGACAACGAGACACAGCCATTTTCCCGGCAGCGACCTGACCTGTACGATTACACCCCAGGCAAGGAGAAAGATGACGACAAACGCGACAGAGAAAAAGTCATACATACCGAGCGCTCCTTTCGCCATGAAGTACGTGTTTGGATGAGATTGGTTACAGGCGGCGGCAGGTGAACAACCAGGCGAAGCGGGCAAGAGACGCGAGAGCAAGTTTAATCGGCAGCGAAAAGCTGTTTTTATGACAAACAAGCATCCACATGAAAAGGCACTAATCTTCGCGGAGGCGCTTATGGCTTATACATACGATCAATTTACGCTTGATTTGTTCCAAGGCAGAGAAGTGGAATTTACGTATAAAGAAAAACGCTACTCCATCACGAATACTCCAAACGGCCGCTGTTTTTGCCAATATGGCGCGGAGGATGCCGCATGCTTTGCCAACCCGCAAGAACTCATTGCCAGGGTCAGGATTGAGGAAAAGTCGTTGGAAATGCTGTTTCGATCGAATGAATTTGTTTTGGAAGTTCTCTATTAAAGAAGCCGGATTGGTAAATACACCATTTCGCAGCCGTTTTTCAGTACATCCGTCAACAGCCTCCGGGATATCCGGGGGTTTTTTCAGGTATGCGGGACTTGGTTCATTTCATGAGGACAGAAAGAGCGAGTCGGCCATGGCAGAAATGGCAGGCGAGGGGAGCGGAGCAGAGCAGGGAGTGGGCAAAGGGCGATTGGACAGGGGGAAAAAGCTGGGACAGGCCAGAAACAAGCAGACCAAAGACAAACAGACAAAAGACAAAACCAGGGAGCTGCTCCACTGGCATTAGAAGCGTTATGCACGCACAAAATCCGCAAGCCAAAAAGAATAAATAACAATCCCGAAGAGCAAAGCGACAATGCCTTGCGTGCGATTCCCGTATTTCAAGTGAAACACACCCATCGCCAAAAAAGAGAAGAACAGCCCGGAAGTCGCCCAAAGCGCTCGCGGCTCGTTGCGAAGCTTTGCTTCTCTGTACAGTCAGATGCTCATTAAGATACTGATAATGGGGGAAAACATAGCTTGCACCTCTTGAAAATGAAAGTAAGTGGCACTCCAGCTGCATGTGTGCTGGTTGGGAAATTTGGCTTGTTTGCATTAGAAAGTGGATGGTGGATGCGGCTATAAAAGGAAGCCAGCGGCGCGTGCAAGGTAGATGCGTCTGCAAAAGGAAGCCAGCCCGAGCAAGGTGCGGATGCACCTGCACAAGCGAACCACCTCGTAAAAAAAGCCCGAGACATCATCATGCCGGGCACATCCTGGAAAGACAAGTCCACCTTTTTATGCGAACCATTCCACAATGACTGAAAGCGAGACGACAACCATGTACACGGATTCCTGGATTTTTTTAAGCACCTTGGCACCTCCTCATGCTTATCGCGCTGCCCACGCTTCCACTTCTACTTTCAATGCTGGCTGGGCCAGGGCAGAGACGTAGGCTACTGTGGTCGAAGGCGGATTGCCGCCGTGAAATTCGTTCCAGATTGCCTGGAAGCTGGTGCGCTCCAGTTTCTCGGTCATCCAGATGTTGATTTTGACAATTCCGTCCAGCGAGACTCCCTCGCTTTGCAGGATGAGGGCCACATTTTGTAAAGCGTGACGCAATTGTTGTTCGACTTCATCGGGGAGGTTGCCAGACGGGTCCATGCCAACCTGTCCGCTCAGCACGAGCAGCTCGGCATCTCTTGGCAAGATCGTCAAATGCGTGTAGGAGCCTACAGGTGGTGCAACCGTTTCAGGGTTTTTTCGAATAATCGTCAAAATGTTCCCTCCTTTTTGTCTGTTCCAGTATACCACAAACTGGGAAACGGATGAGAACGGCCCGCTTGCGGCTGGGAACGGTAAGTTCCCGTAACGCAAGCGAGTGAGGACCGTTAGTTACGTGCATCGGCAAGGAAATAGGAAGGAAACAGCAAAGAAATAGCAAGGAAATGAAGAAGAAAATTAGCAAGAGCATTCTTACAACCAAAGCGTGGCGAATCAATCATTCGAGCAGGCGGATGAAAAAACTGACCAGATTGAACGCACCCGCAGCAAAAGTCAAACGTTCCCTGCCTTTCCTGACAAAAACTACTCTCGTCTCCCACAACCAAACTCCTCTTGTATCCCTGCCAAAAATGCCCGAACCGCCGGAGTCAAGTAACGATTTTTTAAGTAAGCTAAAAAAACGGTTCTTTGCAAAAATGATGAATCAATTTTCTTCCGCACAATGGACGGGTCGCTTACGCCAGCCAAATAGTTTTCGGGAATGATCGTGATCCCCAGATTTTCCCGGATGAGCGACAGCGCGGTTTCGAAGCGTTCGATCTCGAATTTGATGCGCGGCTCCACATCTTCCATGGCAAAAGCCGACAAGATGTTTTCCCGAGTCTGGAAGCCTTCTGTGCTGATGATAAAAGGCTCAGCCACCACTTCTTTCAGCGAGACGGACTCTTGCTGCGCTAACGGATGGCTCCTGTGCAGGACAAGCACCAAATTCTCGATGTAGAGCGGAATTGTTTGGAGATCGTCTTCCTGGATAGACTGGTTCGTAATGAGCAGATGGGTGTGGTATTTGCGCAAGGAATCTTTGACAGCCTGTCCGCTCAGGACTTCGATCAGCTTGATATTCATGGACGGGAAGTGTTCCTGATAGTTGCGAATGACTTTGGGCACCCAATGCTTGGCCGACTCGATGATGCCGATGATGAGCTGGCCGCTCCCGGTTTCCTTGACTTCCGCCATTTCCTTTTTCAGCGTGTCCATCTGGGAGAGAAGCAGGATCGCCTTCTGGTACAAAATGTTTCCAGCGTCCGTCAGCTCGATTTTCCGCGTGTTTCTTTCCAGTAGGGGCGAGCCCACCTCTTGTTCCAGATTTTTGATCGCGTTGCTTAGCGAAGGCTGGGAAATGTGCAGCTTTTGTGCGGCTTTGGAGTAGCTCAACAGATCGGAAACCGTGACGAAGTAATGCAATTGCTTGATGTCCACCTGAGTCGCTCCTTCGGATTTATAGCTTCAAGCTATTAATTTATTAAAATTATATATTAGTCATAATAAGTTCGCCATTATATAATCAATAAACAAAATCTACTTCAGAAGGTTCAGAAAGGATGAACATCTTGAGAGAGCATGTTTCAGCGACGATATGGACCGGGCGGACAGACCATCCTACGCAAAGAAGCCATTTTCGCTACCATCAAGTGGTGGAACAGATCGAACTAACGCACTTGCAGGCAACGCCAGGCAGGGCTTGCGCGATTGTCGGCTTTGAATGCGATGAAGGCGTACGCCGCAACCAAGGGCGAATCGGGGCGGCAAAAGCGCCAAACGCGATTCGGCAAGCGCTTGCAAGCCTGCCGTGGAGGCAAAGCGAAAGCAGCCGTCTCCTGGATGTGGGAAATGTCGCTTGCCCGCATGAACGACTGGAAGAGGCGCAGCAGGAATTGGGGCAAGCGGTAGCGGCGATACTGGCAAAATCAGCAACACCGATCATTTTGGGCGGAGGACATGAGACTTTGTACGGACATTATGCAGGTGTCCGTAGCCATATCGGAACAGAAGCATCGCTTGGCATCATCAATATCGACGCTCATTTTGACTTGCGGGCCTACGATAGGCAGCCTTCATCCGGGACGATGTTTCGGCAAATTTTGGAGCAAGACCCGAACAGCGACTACTTTGTGCTCGGAATCCAGCGGTTTGGCAATACGCAGGAACTGTTCGACAAAGCGGACGAGCTGGGCGTCCGCTATATTTTGGAAGAAGAGATGACGGAAGCGGGGATGGCGGACATCGTGTCCCAGCTTAACGCTTTTATGGAAGAACGCGATGCGATCATGCTCACACTGTGCACGGATGTGCTGAGTGCAGCAAGCGCTCCCGGAGTGAGTGCCCCATCGCCTTTTGGCTTGACGCCTTTGATCGTCCGCAGTCTAATTCGTACCGTTGCCGCTTATAAGAAAACGCTTTCTTTCGATATTTGTGAAGTGAATCCGCTGTTGGATGAAAACGGGAAAACGGTGAAGCTAGGTGCTTATTTGACGAACGAGGCCATCGCGGGATTTTTAGGAGGAGACAACAATGACACTCGCACTTAATCAGGTCAGTACCATTTTTCTGTCTGTCGCTTTGCTCGTTTTGGGAAGCTTTCTGGTGAAAAAAGCAAGCTTGCTGCAACGATTTTGCATTCCGGCGCCCGTGGTCGGCGGGCTGTTGTTTGCGATTGTCGCTACAGTGTTGAAAGCGAGCGGGGCAGTGGAGATTTCCCTGGACACGTCTTTGCAAAGCTTGTTCATGCTCACGTTTTTCACTACGGTGGGACTGGGAGCGAGTTTCAAGCTGATCAAGCTGGGCGGGAAGCTGCTCGTCATTTACTGGATTGCCTGTGGCTTTTTGGCTTTGGCGCAAAATGTGATCGGTGTTTCGCTGGCCTCGCTGTTCGGTATTCACCCGCTCATCGGCATGATGGCTGGCGCCGTTTCCATGGAAGGCGGTCACGGTGCTGCGACGGCTTTTGGTCAAACGGTGGAAGATTTGGGGATTCCATCTGCACTCGCGATCGGGATTGCTGCCGCTACGTTCGGTCTTGTAGCCGGGGGATTGGTCGGCGGGCCGACCGTGAAGTATTTGATTGCGAAGCACAATCTGAAGCCGACGGAAGTGGAGGACACAGCGAAAAACGTGGAAGAGGCGGCGCAGCCTATCGTCACGAACGCTTTTTTCACGCAAGTATTGCTGATCACGTTTTGTATGGCGGTGGGCACATACTTGGGCGGACTGTTTTCCACGGCGACGGGATTTGTTTTGCCTGGTTATGTGGGAGCGATGTTCGTTGCTGTCATCGTTCGCAATGTCGTTGACAAATTCAAACCGGATGCGATTGATATGAAAAGCATCAACCTGATCAGCGATGTGACACTCGGAATCTTTTTGTCCATGGCGCTGATGAGCATCAAGCTGTGGGAAGTAGCTGCCCTGGCGCTTCCGATGCTGGTGATCGTGTTCGTGCAAGTGGTCTTCATCGTCTTGTTCGGCATCTTCGTTTTGTTCCGTTTGCTCGGCAAAAACTACGATGCGGCTGTAATGGTGGCGGGCTTTACGGGTCATGGCCTCGGTGCCACGCCGAATGCGATGGCGAATATGGCGGCAGTGACGGAGCGCTTCGGCCCATCGCGAAAAGCTTATCTGGTCGTGCCGATTGTCGGGGCCTTCCTGATCGACGTGTTTGCGATGCCGATTATTATTACGACGATAAACTTGTTGAAGTAAGACGAGAAAATCCCTGTCCATGGTGTGATCCGCGGACAGGGATTTTTACGTGGGGCTTGCTTATTGCAGCAGCATCAACCGTTTGCGCTTGTGAAAGCGGGAAATACCCGTTGGTAGCGCATGCTTTGCTCGCCGACGACGTAGTAAAAGAGGTTGACGGCTCGGCATGCGTAATTGTAGCACTGAGCTCGGGCGCTCAGGTACAGCTGCTTTTCCTCTCCCCCCTCCACTTTGTTCAAAAGCCTCACCTCAGCGATTGTGCCGAACGTAGATGAGTTTCCGACCGGGCGAATGTGCACGTTTATTTTGATGGCTTGATTGCAGGAAAAACATTTTGGAGCATCCGTGAATTTCACGAACAATCCCCCCTCGATTCGTTTTGAAACAGTATACAATTCATCCTTTTTTTCTCAAATAGTTCCAAAGAAGCAGTTCGGTTTGCAAGCCAGCCGATTCTTGAACAATCCGTGACCAATGCGGTTCTTGTGTTGAAAGAAATTGGGAGTTGATATACATTTGTATCGAATGATAGATAAAACTATCAAAAACAAGCATGAATGTGCGACCATGAGCATGAGAAAGTAGGGCTGCCGAGTGAACCATCCCCGATCTGCCATAAAAGAAGCGCGGCTTCGCGCCATTTTGGATGCCGCTACCGAGTTGTTGATTCAAAAGCCGACAGCGTCGCTGAACGAAATCGCCGAATATGCGGGGATTGGCATCGCTACGCTGCATCGGTACATCGAGAGCAGGGAGCAGCTGATGCTTCAGTTGGGGCTGCGTGCCCTTCAAGTTGTGGGGGAGAGCATGCGACAAATCCCGCTCGATGAGGAAAAGCTGGAGGACTACATCCCGGCGCTGATCGAGGCGCTGATTCCGCTTGGCGACAAAATTTACTTCCTGACGCACGACGCGACGCTTTATTACAGCGAGGAAATTATCGCGGCCGAGCACAAGCTCAAAGAGCCGGTTTGCTACGCGATCCGCCTGTTGCAGGAAAAAGGGATCGTGCGCCAGGATATGAGCGTGGATTGGGTCTGGAATGCGCTGTACATGCTTGTTTTCATTGCGTGGCAGCAGGTGCAGGATGGGCGTCTCGCCAAAAGGCCGGCAGCGCAACTGGTCACGGATACATTGTTTCACGGGGTAAGCGCCAGGTAACGAAGTCATCGCCGTCCGGCAGGAAGCAAGGCCATTTCATTGCGAGAGGATGTTGCATGTGAGCGAAGCAGTCATGATTCCGCAACCGAAAACGTACGGTCCACTTGGCAATTTGCCGTCTATCGACCAAAGTCAACCGATTTTGTCCATGGGCGATCTGGCGAAGGAATACGGCCCGATCTACCGTCTTACGCTTCCCGGTTTCACTACTTTGATCGTCACAGGGCACAAGCTGGTGGCAGAAGTATGTGACATTACCCGCTTTGACAAGGAAGTCAGCGGAGTGCTGGAAAATGTGCGCGTATTTGCAGGGGATGGCTTGTTTACGAGCCGGACAACCGAGCCGAACTGGCGAAAGGCACACAACATTTTGCTGCCGACGTTCAGCCAGCAAGCGATGAAGGGCTACCACGACATGATGGTCGATATCGCTTCGCAACTGGTGCAAAAGTGGGCGCGACTCAATCCAAACGAGACGATTGACGTGGCCGACGACATGACCCGGCTCACCCTTGACACGATCGGGATATGCGGCTTTAACTACCGCTTCAACAGTTTTTACAAAGAAAAGCACAGCCCGTTTATCGAGAGCATGGTGCGCGCGCTGAACGAAGCGATGCACAAAAGCTCGCGGCTCGCGATCCAGAATATGTTGATGGTGAAGACGCGCCAGCAGTTCCAGGAAGATATCCAGACGATGTTTTCCTTGGTCGACAAAATCATCGAGGAAAGAAAGCGGAACGGAGATCGCGGTGAAGCCGATTTGCTGGCACGCATGCTCCATGGCAAAGATCCGGAGACAGGCGAAGGGCTGGACGACGAGAATATTCGTTACCAGATCATTACGTTTTTGATCGCCGGACACGAGACGACGAGCGGACTGCTTTCCTTTGCGCTGTACTACTTGCTGAAAAACGAGAGCGTGCTGCAAAAGGCATACGAGGAAGTGGATCGGGTGATGACGACGCCGATCCCGCAATACGAGCAAGTGCAAAAGCTCAAATACATCCGGCTGGTGCTGAACGAAGCTTTGCGCCTGTGGCCGACCGCGCCCGGATTCGATTTGTTCGCCAGGGAAGATACGGTAATCGGCGGGATGTATCCGGTCAAAAAAGGTGAGACGGTCAGCGTCATTTTGCCGCAGCTTCATCGGGACAAGGATGCGTGGGGCGAGGATGCGGAAGAGTTCCGTCCCGAGCGGTTCAGCGATCCGGCAAAAGTGCCGCATCATGCCTACAAGCCGTTTGGAAACGGCGAGCGTGCGTGCATCGGCATGCAGTTTGCGCTGTATGAGGCGACGCTCGTGCTCGGGATGATTTTGCAAAATTTCCGGTTGGTCGACTACGCCAACTACCAGTTGAAAGTAGCGCAGACGCTCACGATCAAGCCGGATGGCTTTACGATTCGCGTCCGGCAGCGCACAGACAGAAGCGCAGTGAGCGTACCTGCCGACAAGCACCGCGAGCAGGCAACAGGAAACGCACAAGCTCCCGTGAAGCCGCAAGCAGCGAAAACGCCAGTAGGTGCCACGGCTATTCCGCTGCTCGTCCTGTACGGATCGAATCTCGGAACGGCCGAAGGCAAAGCGCGCGAGCTGGCGGATGCGGCGCGCCAGTACGGTTTTGCCAGTGAAGTAGGCGTTCTCAACGACTGGGCGGGAAAGCTGCCGACAAAAGGAGCTGTTCTGATCGTAACCGCGTCCTACAACGGCAGACCTCCGCGAAATGCGGCCGGCTTCGTCAAGTGGCTGGAGCAGGTGCAGCCGGGGGAGCTTGCGGGCGTGCAGTTCGCTGTGCTCGGATGCGGGGATCGGAACTGGTCGAATACGTATCAAAGTGTCCCAGTGTTCATTGACGAGCAGCTCGCGAAAAAGGGCGGCACGCGACTGTCCGGGCGCGGGGAAGCCGATGCGGGCGGAGATTTTGAAAAACAGGTGGACGATTGGCGCGAGACGATGTGGAACGACTTGACGGACGCTTTCGGCCTGCAACGGGAAGAGCAGGCAGAAGGCGAGCAGCCGGAGCTGCAAGTCCAGTTTGTGGCAGGACATCCAACCGTTCCGCTGGCGGAGGCGTATGATTGCGTCCAGGCGACTGTGCTGGCGAACCGCGAACTGCAACAGCCAGGCAGCGGTCGCAGCACGCGGCACATCGAGCTTGCCTTGCCAGCGGGAGTCATCTATCAGGAGGGCGACCACATCGGCATCTTGCCGAACAATCGTCCGGAGATCGTCGAGCGGATTTTGCGCCGATTCCGTTTGCAAGGCACGGAGCAGTTGATTTTGCGCGTTCACGGGCGAAGCGCCGTCCATCTCCCTTTGGATCGTCCCGTCAGCTTGCGCGATCTGCTGTCGACGAGCGTCGAGGTGCAGGAAGCAGCTACCCGCGCCCAGTTGCGAGCGCTGGCCGCCTGCACGGTGTGCCCTCCGCACAAGCGGGAGCTGGAAGCGCTGCTGGATGAGACGGTCTACGCCGAGCAGGTGTTGAAAAAGCGGCTCACGATGCTCGAATTGCTCGAAAAGTACGAGGCTTGCGAATTGCCTTTTGCCAAGTTCCTGGATTTGCTGCCGCCGCTAAGGCCCAGGTATTACTCGATCTCCAGCTCTCCGATGCACTGGGAAGATCAGGCCAGCTTGACAGTGGCAGTAGTGAACGGGCCTGCCTGGAGCGGCCAGGGGCAATACCACGGAGTAGCTTCTACCTTTTTGGCAGAGCGCAGCGCCGGAGAAAAAATATGGATGTTCGTCCGTACTCCCGAGTCGGGCTTCCAGCTGCCAGAAAATCCGCTGCTGCCGATCGTCATGGTCGGTCCGGGAACCGGGATCGCACCGTTTCGCGGGTTTTTGCAAGCGAGAGCTGCTTTGAAAGAACAAGGAGTGCCGCTTGGCGAAGCCCACCTTTATTTTGGCTGCCGAAACGAACTGGACTTTTTGTACCGCGAGGAGCTGGAGCAATACCAAAGAGACGGCATCGTCACCTTGCATACGGCTTTTTCCCGCTCTTCCGGCATGGTCAAAACGTACGTCCAGCACCTGCTCGAACAAGATGACGTGTACTTGGTCGACTTGCTCGATAACAGAGGGCGCTTGTATGTGTGCGGGGATGGTACGCACATGGCGCCGGATGTGGAAGCGACTGTGTTGCGGATTTACCAGCGCGTCCGTGGCGCGGACCCGGCGGAGGCGCAAGCGTGGCTTGAGCAGCTGCAAGCGGAAGGCCGATACGCCAAAGATGTCTGGTCGCGGACGTAAACGAGTCGTTGCGGCCAGGAGCTTTGGGGGAAGGCAAAAGCATAAAAACCGACCTGCCGTTAAAACTGGGTCGGTTTTTTCGTGTTTACGTTTGCCGGGCGGTCAACTGGCTGGTCGCCACTGCTTTTGCTTTCGTTTTGCCATATGAAAACAGAAAGCATCCCGCAATCACGATGTTGCTGCCCACTCCTTGAATCCACGTCATCTGCTCGCCGAGAAACAGGAACGCCAAGATTGAAGTGAAGATCGGATTGAAATTGAGGAAAAGGCCGGAAGTAGTCGCGCCGAGCTTTTGCACTCCGATGTTCCACAGCACCATGCACACGACCGTGGAGATGACCCCGGTATACAAAAGCGAGCCGACAAACGAGCCATTCCAATCAGATACGGCGAAGTCAGCCAGGTTAAAAGGCAGGAGGATCACCAGGCCGAAAACAGCCGAGTAAAGAATCGACATCATCGGAGTCGTCTTCGTCATGGCCCATTTGCTGCAAATCGAGTACACGCCCCAGACGCCAACAGCGGCCAGCATCCACAAATCACCCGAGTTGAATCGCAGGGAGAGCAAGTAGTCGGCATTGCCTTTGGACAAGACGAGCAGCACGCCTGCGAGCAAGAAAACCATGCAGCCGATTTGGAACATGTTGATTCGTTCCTTCAGAAAGAGAAAAGAAAACAGCGCAATCGAGATCATGTTTAACGTCGAAATCAGTCCGACATTCGTCGCAGTTGTCCTCTCCAGCGCAAGAAATTGAAACAGATTGAAGAGGACGACACCTGTAACCCCCATCAGTACGAGCGGCAACACGGCTGCTTTTGGCGGCAAAAGCTTTTTTTCTTTCCACCAGACCATTGGCAACAGACACACGATCGCAATTAGCCAGCGCAGGCTGGTCAACGTAAGCGGGGAAGCGTGCCCGACGAGCGATTTTCCCAGGACGAAGTTTCCGCCCCACAACAGGCTGGTGAGCAATAGCAACAGTACATAACGATTTGGCATAGCAAATAGCCCCTTTTTCATGAACGGTGTCGTTTGGAATCAGCTTGTTAATGAACATAACATTTTTGTTGAACATTCAAAATAAGATTCTGTATAATAAGGAAAATTCGAAATAAAACTCACGTAAAGTATCTGTACAGGAAATTTCATTCGTTACAGACAAGGAATCTTTGGCGTTTTTGGAAGAATGAAAAGAGGGTGGTAACCGCATGGAAGCATTTGTAAGCAAGGTGCTGGATCAGGTCGACATTCACATCCTGGATGTGTTGCAAAAAGATGCGACGATCAGCAATGCCGAACTGGCGCGGAGAGTGAGTTTGTCGCCTCCCGCGACGCATACCCGGGTGAAGCGTCTGGAAGCGGAAGGCTATATCAATCGGCAAGTGGCGATTTTGGATCAGGAGAAGCTCGGCTTCGACCTTTTGTGCTTCGTGTTTATCAGCACGAACATTCACCAGGAAAAGGAGCTGGAGACGCTGGAGAGCGCCCTGCGTTCCATGCCGGAGGTGCTGGAATGCCACTGTTTAACCGGGGAGTACGATTACTTGCTCAAGGTCGCCATCAAGGATCGCAAAGGGTTGGACAGCTTCATCCGCAAGCTGAACCGACTGGGCATTTCCCGGTTGCAGACGAACCTGTCGCTGCGAGAGATCAAATCTTCGACCGTCTTGCCGATTGCGGCGGAGGAACAGGAACAGCCTGACAGCTTGTAGGAAGCTTCGGCTGATTTTTCGCAGAAGTCTGTTGATAAAACAGCCGATTTCCGTAATCATAGAGGGAGAGACAGATGACGAGCAGGAGAAGGGGACCGAGAGAAATGGCAATCAAAGCGGTTTTATTTGATCTGGACGATACATTACTGTGGGATGAGCGCAGTGTAAAAGAGGCGTTTCAGGCGACTTGCGCGGAAGCTGCCAAGCATTACGAGCTGGACGGGGAACGTCTGGAAGCGGCCGTGCGCCAGGAAGCACGGGCGATGTACGAAGCGTTCGAAGCATTTCCTTTTACGAAAATGATTGGCATTAACCCGTTCGAAGGGCTGTGGGCGCAATTTGCAGAAGGCAAGCAGCAGGAATTTCGCCAGCTGCAATCGTTCGTTCCGACGTATCGGAAGGAAGCCTGGACGCGCGGCCTGCGTGCGCTTGGCATAGAAGACGAGGAGCTTGGACACAAACTGGGAGAGCTGTTCGTCGCTGAGCGGAGAAGCCGCCCGATCGTCTATGAAGAAACGTTCGAAGTGCTGGACCAGTTGAAAGCGAAGTACAAGCTGTTGCTGCTCACAAACGGTTCGCCTGACTTGCAAAAGGAAAAGCTGGCTGGCGTGCCAAACCTCGCTGCTTATTTCGACCATATCGTCATCTCCGGCGATTTCGGACGAGGCAAGCCCGCGGCGGAAATTTTTGAACATGCGATGAGTCTGCTGGGCATTACAGCGGAAGAGGGCGTCATGATCGGCGACAAGCTGACGACGGATATTCAAGGCTCGAATGCAGTCGGTATGCGCAACATGTGGATCAATCGGCACGGCGCGACTTTGGCGGGGGATATCGCCCCTGTGCACGAAATCGTGAGCTTGCGCGAGATTCAGACGATTCTCGATACAGTGGAGTAACATGGCTCCATTCACGTGGAAAAGACAAGCCCGCCAAACGCTTTGGCGGGTTTTTGTCGTGAAGAAGCTGATTTTTTCAAAGCATCCGAAAGTGTGATGTTTATCACCACGCCCAAGTCGCAGCCGCCGTATGATCAAGAGGAAGATCAGCCAACACAGAGGAGGAAATGAAGATGTTTTGTTATCAATGTGAGCAAACACCGACGGGCGGCTGCAAGGTAATCGGCGTATGTGGCAAAAACGAGGAATTGGCGAGCATCCAGGACACGATCATTTTTGCCCTGAAAGGGATCGCCGCCTATGCGACACATGCGAGACAATTGGGGTACATCGATCCGGAAGTGGATGGGATCACGCAGGAAGCTTTATATTTCACGCTGACAAACGTTAACTTTAACCTAGAGGAACACTTGCAAATGGCAATGAAAGTCGGGGGCGCAGCCATCAAAGTGATGGAATTGCTGGACAAGGCGCACACAGATCGCTTTGGCATTCCAGAGCCGATTACCGTCTCCCAGAACAAAATCGAGGGACACTGCATCGTTGTGACCGGGCACAATCTGTTTGCGCTGCGGGAACTGTTGGAGCAGACCGCAGGCAAAGGCATCAATATATACACCCACTCGGAGATGCTGCCAGCGCACGGTTATCCCGAATTGAAGAAGTACCCGCATCTGAAAGGCAATATCGGCAAAGCGTGGTTTGACCAACGGAGATTGTTTGAAGAGTTTCCGGGGGCGATCCTGGCGACGACCAACTGTGTGATGCCGATCAAAGGCACTTATGCGGACCGCTTCTTCTCCTACGATATTACGGGGCTTGAGGGCGTGACCAAAATTGAACACGACGATTTTACGCCACTCATCGAACGCGCGCTTGCCTTGCCAAAAGCCCATATCGAATCGGAGCAGACGCTGACGACCGGGTTTCATCACGAGACGGTATTGGGAATCGCGCCGGAAATCATCGATGCCGTCAAGGCTGGGCAGATCAAACGCTTTTTCGTCATCGCCGGATGTGATGCGCCAGGCAAAGGCGGCGACTACTATCGGGAATTGGCTACTTCTTTGCCGCCAGAAACCGTCATCCTGACAACTTCCTGTGGCAAGTTCCGCTTCAACGATGTGGATTACGGCGTCGTTCCGGGCACCAATATTCCGCGCTACATCGACCTGGGGCAGTGCAACAATTCCGGTTCTACAGTCAAAATTGCGACAGCGCTGGCAGAAGCGTTTGGCTGCGGGGTCAATGAATTGCCTGTGAGCATCGTCCTCTCCTGGTTTGAGCAAAAGGCCGTCGCAATTTTGCTCGGATTGTTCAGCCTGGGCATTCAAGATATCCGAATCGGTCCCAAGCTGCCGGAGTTTATCCAGCCAGGCGTGCTCAACGTCCTTCAAGATTTGTTCCGGATCAAATTGATTGGCGATGCCCAAGAAGACATGAAAGAAATGCTCGGCGTGCACTAATGGCAGGAAAAAATGGCTGTCCCTTGTGGGGCGGTCATTTTTCTTTGTTTGCCGAAAAAAGGAGGGGGCGCAAGGGGGAAGGTGTGACGTACTTAACAGCGTCTCTCCCTCTTTTCCATTACAGTAGATTTGTGAAAAGAAAAGGGAGGGGAAGCATGATGCCGTTTGGATGTTCCATGGGAATGACTCCGGAAGAAAACGCTCTTTGTGCCGCTTTAGCCCAACTGAAAACAGAACACGGTCCGCTCGTGGAAAAAATGGTGGAACTTCAGCGACTTGCCACACAGTTTGTGGCTGCCGACGCGATTCGCAAAGAAGAACTGCTAACGGAACTGCAAACGAACGCAAACGCCTTTATTGCCGAGCTTGAGCCTCACTCCGCGAAGGAAGAGGACGTATTGTTTACGATGATGGCCAAGTATGTCGGGAGGGAGGCGGGGCCTATTGCCGTGATGGAATACGAGCACGAACAGGCGAAACGCTTTCTGAACCGCTTTTTGGAGGATGGCTTCCCTGACTATTTGCAAAGCGCTGTCGAGGTTTTGCTCCAGCATTTTCAAAAAGAAGAGCAAGTGCTGTTTCCCATGGCTCAAAAGCTGCTGAATGAAGAGGAAAAGCAGGAGCTTCTGGAAAAAATCGCGCCCAAGCATCCAGAGCGCTTGTGAGCACGGCGAAGGCAAGCCCTCTAGTCAACCAGGCTGTGCTCGATGAATTGCTCTTCAAGCGCTTTCAGATCGTGCGCCCAAAACTTGATGACTTCCAGGGCAATCTGGTGTTGAAGCTCCGCCTTGCTTGTCAGCTGGAGAACCACCTTTTTCCGATAGTCGGAATGGATGCTGTAAAACGTACAGTCTGCCTGCTGTCCCTGGATCGACAGCTGCTTGTAATAGGGAAAGCCGCATAGAAAAAAGACATCTTGTATATCGGCAATTGTCATCATCTCATGTCACCTCGAACTCAGTCGTGCCCCAAGCATAGGTCAAGACGAGCTGGATTGACTGTGCGTACGATCACACGGTTCCAAACGATTTTGTGAATGAGCGCGATTGTGATTTTCCTCACAACGAAGCGTCGAGGATGAGGATAAGGTAAAAAGGGGGATGAGCATTGGGAGTTCGGCCTGACACAGAAACATCCTCGTCTGGCCGACTCCGTTTTTTTCCTAACGAAAAGGAGTGGTGATAGATGGTTCGCAAAATTCAGCTACCCTTGCAAACATTCAGCCTCGTTGCTGGATTCATGGTCTGGGTCATCTTGTCTTCTTTGATGCCGTTTATGAAAGAGGAATTGCAATTGTCAGCAGGACAAATCGCCTGGATTACGGCGATACCTGTCTTGCTAGGCTCCTTGTTGCGTATTCCGATTGGCTATTATACGAATCGCTTCGGGGCGAGACTGCTGTTTACCGTCAGCTTTCTTCTGCTGCTCGTGCCTGTGTACTACATAAGTGAAGCACGTTCGGCGGCGGATTTGATGATCGGAGGGTTTTTTCTGGGGATTGGCGGCGCGATCTTCTCGGTAGGCGTGACTTCCTTGCCCAAATATTATCCGAAGGAAAAGCACGGCTTCGTCAACGGCATTTACGGAGTAGGCAATGCCGGGACCGCGCTCTCCACGTTTTTCGCGCCCATCGTGGCGAAGCAGATTGGCTGGTCGGGCACTGTGAAGCTTTATCTGGGGTTGCTCGTGCTGTTTGCACTTCTTAACTTCGTCTGGGGCGACCGTAAAGAAACGCGGGTTAAAACTCCCGTGATGGAGCAGATCAAAGGGGTTTACCGAAATGAAAAGCTGTGGTTTCTCAGCCTGTTTTACTTTATTACGTTTGGCTCGTTCGTCGCTTTTACCGTCTATTTGCCAAACTTTCTCGTCAGCAGCTTCGGGTTGGATAAAATAGACGCGGGCATGCGGACAGCCGGATTCATTGCGCTGGCCACCATCGCCCGGCCGCTGGGAGGCTGGCTCGGAGATCGCTTCAATGCTTTGAAGGTGTTAATGGTGGTCTTTGCCGGACTGAGCTTGTTCGGGGTCGTTCTGTCGTTCTCGCCGTCGTTGCAGCTGTATTCGATCGGGTGCCTGGCGATTGCTGTCTGCGCGGGAATCGGGAACGGGACGATTTTCAAAATGGTTCCGTACTACTTTTCCAAGCAAGCCGGGATCGTCAACGGGATCGTTTCCGCGATGGGCGGGCTTGGCGGATTTTTCCCGCCATTGATTCTCTCGCTATTATTTAGCCTTACAGGTCACTACGCTATCGGGTTCATGGCCTTGTCCGAGGTAGCGTTAGCCAGTCTGATCCTCGTCTTCTGGATGTACTATCAGGAAAAAATGCAGTTGGCCAAAACGATCGTCGACAACACGGGAGAAGCCATCGTCATCACCGATACGAAAGGGATCATCCGCGATGTAAATCCCGCTTTTTCTGCGGTGACGGGCTACGAGCGTCATGAAGTGGTCGGCAAAAATCCGAAGCTGTTAAAATCCGGGATGCAGGAACCTGGCTTCTACCAGCAGATGTGGCAGCAGATTGCCGCCACAGGCTTTTGGCAGGGCGAAATCTGGAACAGGCGCAAGAGCGGCGAGGTTTATCGCCAATGGCTGACGATCAGCTCGATCCGGGATGAAGCGGGAGACGTCCAGTATTACGCAGGCATGTTTACCGAGTTGACACCACAACAGCTTCAACCAGGCAATCCGGCAGTTTCTGCGACCAGCTAGAAAAAAAGGCAGCCATGTTCGCGTGGCTGTCTTTTTTATACAAAAAAACGCTGCACGCGCTCTCCTGCTTGGAGGAGACAAACGGTGCAGCGTTCGTTGTTACATTTGGCAAATTTCCGGCGGGCAATCGTCACAACAGATTGCTTCTTTCAAATACTCCACATCTTTGATCAACAGGTATCCGTGCGGCATGATCTCGATGACATCCAGCTTTTTCAAATCGGCGAGCATCCGGTTGACGCTTTCGCGGGTGAGGCCGATGAATTGGGCAAGATCGCGATTGGTGAGAGAAAGCTTGATGAGAATGCCGTCCTCTCGTTCTTCTCCGTACGTATTGCTCATGCGGATCAGCGTGGAGTAAAAGGCTCCGATTTTGCCGTTCAACAGCAAGTCGCGGAACTTGGATTGGATTCTCCGGTTCATGATGGCCATCCAGCGCAAAAAGTCGACGCAAAACTCACCGTTTTCCAAGAGCAGCTTCTCCAGTGCGCTCCGCTGGATGACGTTGACCTCGCCCGGCTCGTGCATGGTCGCTGTAGACGTATAAGTAACGCCTGACTCAAAAAGCCCGACCATTCCGACCAGCTCGCCTGGCCCAAATACTTGCAAGGTCAATTCCTTGCCGTCGGCTGTCGCTTTGGTCAGCTTGATTTGTCCTGATTCCAGCAAGTACAACTTATCTGCAACTTCCCCATCGATAAACAGGACGGACTCTGTAGGGGACATTTTTTTCTTCGTGCCGATTTGTGCCAATTGATGAACAAAAGCAGGAGAAACCTGCTCAATAAACGTGAGACTTTTCATGAATCGTTGCACCTCTGCTTTCCTTGCCGCTCTGCTCTCGCATAACCTGCTGCCCCATTATAGCACGGAGATTTTGACAAAGGCGTGTCATCTTCTGGGCGATCGCATGCAGGTGTGAGGTATGTCACTTTGGAGCGCCAGCGGCCTTGTTACAATAAAGCCAACGATCGACAAAGCTTTGTACCAGAGGAGGTTGTTCGCATGGAGCGGGCATTTGCGTCCAAAGTGGCCAGAAGGGCTTTCTATACAGTCTGTGTGTTGTTTTTGGCTTCGTACCTAGGTTCTCGTTTTTTTACCCACATGGATTTTGCCTTGTACGGTTACATGGTGGGAACAGTCGTGTTCATCGGCGGGTTTCTTTATCGGTTCTCGGCTTGGGCTGACCGACCGCCAACGAACATTATCCTGAAAAAAGGGTTGCGGCTGTTGCTGCGCAAAAGCACACCGCAAACGGCAGTGGATCATCTGGCGACCTACCGCTTTATCTGGAATCGCGGCTGGTATCGCTGGACCCAGCACATCCTGCTTGGCTGGGGCTGCATTCTCTCGGCACTGGTGACATTTCCGCTCGTCTTCGGCTGGATGTACTTCACCATGGGGGATAACGGCACCTACACCGTCGTCGGGATGGGCATTGATCTTTTGCAAGTCAAAGCGGATGGCTGGATTGCCTTTTTGTTCTACAACGCGCTTAACATTACGGCGTTCATGGTGATCGCAGGAGTGTGCATGGCGCTGTACCGCCGCTTGAAAAACTGGCAGGCCCGTGCGGAGCAAAGTTTTCTGTACGATTTCTTGCCGCTCTATCTGCTTCTGTTCATCAGCATCACCGGCTTGCTTTTGACGGTGAGCAACCTGTTTCTCCACGGCTTCGGCCATCCGGTGATGAGCATGATCCATCAGTTTTCCGTCATCGTCACCTTGATTTATTTGCCCTTTGGCAAGCTGGCGCACATTCCGTTCCGGCCGATGAGCGTCTTCGCCCGCAATTATCGCGAGCATTATGCCGAGCAGGAAATGAAGCATTGCAAGGTGTGCGGAGAGCGGTTTGTGTCCGCCGAGCAGTCTGGTGACGTGATCGATGTCTTGCAGGAAAACCAGATTCGCTTCGAAACGGCAGAAGGCTTCCATCTTGCGGAGTTGTGCCTGCCTTGTCGCAGAAAATATCGCATCTTCCGTTTTACCGGCATTCCTACCCATCACCGATCGGAGAAAGAGGCGAACCAGCATGCAAAAGGATAAATTTTTCAAGGAGATCCAAAACAAGCTCCATCCGGGAGAAAAGCTGGTCAGCACGCATTGCAGCTATTGCGGCATGCAGTGCGGGATGAACCTGCGTGTCGATACGAGAACGAATACGATTATCGGGGTAGAGCCGCGTTACGACTTCCCGGTCAATTTAGGCAAAATGTGCCCAAAAGGGGTTACCGCTTATCAGCAGGTCAACCATCCTGACAGGATCAAAAGGCCGCTCATCCGCCGCAATCCGGCATGGAAAGGAACGGCGGAAGGCTTCGAAGAGGTGTCCTGGGATGAAGCGCTCACTTTCATTGCAAGCCGATTCACGGAATTGCAGGAAGCATACGGCAAAGATACGCTGTCTGTCTACTCCGGAGTTTCGATGACGAACGAAAAGTGTTACTTGACAGGCAAATTCGCCCGCGTGGGGCTGCAAACGCGATATATCGATTACAACGGGCGGTTTTGCATGTCGTCAGCAGCTGCCGGGTTTAACCGCAGCTTTGGCATCGACCGTGGCTCAACCGTCCCGTGGACAGATATTCACCAAACCGATTGTTTGCTGATTGCCGGTTCCAATGCGGCGGAATGCCATCCGACCAGCATGTTTCGGATTTGGGAAGTGCAAAATCGCGGCGGCTACTTGATTGTAGTGGACCCGCGTGAGACACCGCTTGCCCGCCGCGCTGACGTCCACCTCGATTTGCGGCCAGGGACAGACCTCGCATTGGCGAACGGACTGCTGCACCTTTTGATCGAAAATGGCGCTATCGACGAGGCATTTATTCACAATCACACCAATGGCTTTGCCGAAACAAAAGCGTTAGTCGAAATGTATACACCTGAGGTCGTCAGCGAGATTACAGGCATTGCGCAGGAAAAAATCATTCGCGCAGCCGAGATTTACGGCAAGGCACCTGAGGCCATCGTGATGTTTTGTCGGGGTGTCGAACAGCAATCCAAAGGAACGGATAACGTATCGGCCTATACAAATTTGGCGCTTGCGACGGGCAAGATCGGCCGTCCGAAATCAGGCGTGGCGACCTTTACCGGGCAGGGCAACGGCCAGGGAGGACGGGAACACGGTCAAAAGGCAGATCAGTTGCCTGGCTATCGGAAAATGGATAATCCGCAGCACGTGCAGGAAGTGGCTTGCGCCTGGGGGATTCCCGTGGCGGAGATGCCGCAAAAAGGCGTATCTGCCTACGAAATGTTTGAACTGATGCACAACAAGACGATTCGCGGGATGTACTTGCTCTGTTCCAACCCGGCGGTCAGTGCCCCCAATCTGAACTATGTCCGGGAAGCTCTGAAAAGCCTCGATTTTATGGTCTGTTCGGACTTTTACCTGTCGGAATCGGCTGAGTATGCGGATGTCGTGCTGCCGACGACGAGCTGGGCGGAGGACGATGGCACCACGACGAATCTGGAAGGGCGCGTCATCCGCCATCGCCAGGCCCAAAGCTGGTATGCCGAGTCCAGGCCGGATTGGTGGATACAGATTGAAATCGCCAAGCGGATGGGCCGCGGTCAATATTTCGAGCATCTGAGCGGGCCGCGTGAAATTTTCGATGAGCTGCGCCGCGTTTCCCAAGGCGGCACCGCTGACTACTACGGAATTACTTACGAGAAAATCGAAGAGCGGCAAGGCGTGTTCTGGCCGTGCAGAGATGAAGAAGACCCGGGACAGCCGCATTTGTTTCTCGACAAAACGTTTTACCATCCGGACGGCAAGGCGAAAATTTGTGCGCTGCCTTATCGTCCGCCAGCCGAAGAACCGGATGAAGAGTATCCGCTGCGCCTGACGACAGGCCGCGTCGTCTATCACTACCTGTCAGGGAATCAGACAAGGCGAATCCCGTTTTTGCGTGACATGTACCCGGACCCGCTGTTGGAAGTGCATCCTGATACCGCGCAAAAATACGGAATCGCCCACGGCGAAAAGGTTTTGCTGAAAACAAGACGGGGCGAAGCGGTATACCAGGTAAAAGTCATCGCGGCGATCCGGCCGGATACAGTGTTTGTCCCGTACCATTGGGGCAAGCATGAATCGATCAATTTGCTCACGAACCCTGCCCTTGATCCGTACAGCAAAATGCCGGAATTTAAGGCGTGCGCAGCCGAGATCGTCAAGCTCGAAGAGGAGGAACGGCAGCATGGCTAAACAACTGCTCTACATCGAAATGGACAACTGCATCGGCTGTCGCAGTTGCCTGGCTGCCTGCACGCAATGCGGCGGACACGACAGCCGAAATCGCAACTACGTCATGGATGTCGATCCGATGCAAACGCGTCAGACGATCCCGCTGATGTGCCTGCACTGTGTCAATCCCGCTTGTGCGCGAAGCTGTCCGGCGCAAGCGATCCAAATCGCCGACACTGGTGCAGTGCTCTCGGCGCTCGTAGAGAAGTGCATTGGCTGTCAAAACTGCACGATTGCTTGCCCGTACGGGATTCCCAAGTTTGATCAGGAGCAAAACCTGATGTACAAATGCGATCTGTGCTACGACCGGACCAAAGATGGAATCCCGCCGATGTGCGCTTCGGTTTGTCCGACCAATACGCTCCAGTGGCTAACGGAGAGCGAGCTTGCCGAGAAACAATCCGCGCACCGGCTCGCAGGCGGCAAATGGATCGCCAGTCAAAGCCTGGAGCCGCTGGAGAGCGAGACGAACGTAAAAATCAGTCTGCCCGGTATTTTGCAAGGGGTGCAGAAGCTTTTCTAGTCGAAGGAGGTCTGCAGCATGAACGAAGAGAAACAACCACGATCCGATCGGAATGATACGTATACCCACAACATCGTCAAGTCGAACGAGCGGAGTCTCGATCGGCGGGGCTTTATGAAAACGCTGGTCGGTGCTGCCGGATTGTTCGCCGTCTCCACTCTCCCGTGGGGAGCGATGGCGGCCCAGAAGCTGCTGCATGGGGAAGCAGGCGAGCAGCCGAGGCAAAAAATTGCGGAAGTGGCTGCATTGCGAGCAGGGGATGCCAAGGAGTTTGCCTATCCGGGAACGCATGACAGCGCCCTTCTCGTCTGTGTTCGGGAAGGCGAGTACAAAGCTTATCAAAACGCTTGCACCCATCTGAAATGCCCGGTGTTCTGGAGCAAGGAAAATCATGAGCTGCTCTGCCCGTGCCATCATGGCAAATTTGATGTCGAGACAGGAAATCCGCTGGCGGGCCCGCCGCGCCGACCGCTTCCGGAAATCGAGCTGGCGGTTGAACATGGCGTGATATACGCGATTGGGGTGAAGCCGTATGAAGCGTAGCTATCGCGGGGTACTGCTGCTTTGTCTCGTGCTGTTTGCCAACCTGATCTGCACCCAATATACCGTCAACCTGTTTTACTTTGCGCGATATGAAGAAGTGATTGGGCTTTCCGTCGTCAATCTGCTGCTGTTTCCGCTGGCAGTATTTCTTTATCGAAAAGAGGGGCGCAGCCATGAATAAGTTGATGCTCGACCAGCAGCTGTCACAGCTGACAAACGCTCGCATGCGAATCGGCATTACAGACTTGGCGGAAGATGCAGAGCTTCAACCAGCCCCGATCATCGAGAGACATTTGGCGAAATGGGAGTTTACAGAAGAAGGTGAGCATGTTCGCCTGTATTTTAACCCTTGCCAGTTTCTCGCTGTTCCGGTTCAAGAAGAAGTTGGATTCGCGCTGGAAAAGGACGCGATCGTGCTCACCGCACTTGATCGCAGGGGAAAACTCAAGTACACGATCGCTTTTGCCAAATGAAGTCAACCGTTGCAAGATAGGTTGGCTTTTTTTTCCTAGCGTCTTATACTCCAATTGTAAGGGTGTTCACAGCTTGTAAGGCACTTAAAAGAGGTCTTTGAGAAAGCGGCGGGGGAGGGACCCGTATGAACGGTCAACAAACGGATGGAGAAGAGCGGCTTGGTCATTTGTTTTCTTCGGAGCACGCAAGCTTGGAGCAATCGATGGAAAAGCTGAAACAGCTCGTCTATCAAAGCCGAATCATGAGCGCGCAAACGGTGGAAGAGTTTCGGCTGACAATCGCACAGCTGGTGGACAGCTTGCAGGAGCATCACAGACGCGAAGAGGAGCTATTGTTTGTCGCCTTGACGGAGTCGCTGGGGTACACGGCGCAGCCTGTCCAGATGATGATGGAGGAGCACCGCCAGCTTGTCAGCCAGCTGAGCAAATTGCGCGAAGAAACCGTATGTTGCCAATGTGCCGGGCGCGAAACGACGAGACTGCGCGAAGTCACGACGACGCTGTACCGACTTTTGCACGATCATTTTCATAAAGAAGAAAAGCTGCTGTTTCCGATGGCAGAGCATGTGCTGGATCAGGCGAAAAAAGCGGCGATCATGGAAGCCGTGAAAGAAACAGGAAGAGGGGTGTAACAAAGGTGGCGAACGGAAAAAGAGGCGGGGCTTCCCTGGTAATGCCCCGCGAACACGGTGTCTGGGCCATGTTTGTCGTGCCGTACTTGTTCGGAGTATTTCTGGTGGAAAACAATGTTTTGCATTTGCTGGCCGGACCGGGCTTGCTCTGCGGCTTTATCGCGGTCAACGCGGCACTGGTCTTGATGCGGCAGCCAAAGCTCGCGCGTCAAGTGTTGCGCACCTTGCTCGTATTCGGAGGAGTGGCCGCCATATGTTTGGCCTATCCGCTGCTGCATAACGCGCTGGCCTTTTGGCCGCTCGTCGTGATGGGAATCTGCGCCGCGGGCAGCATCTGGTTTATCCACAGCAAGCAGGAGCGGCATTTTCTCAACGATTTGCTCGGAATCGTCGGATTGACGATGCTGCTGCCTGTCTCCGCTGCGCTTGGCGGAGGCGCTCCCACGCAGGAACTGCTCACAGCGATGGCGTTGAACGTGGCGTATTTCACAGGGAGCGTCTTTTTCGTGAAGGCCGTGTTCCGCGAAAAGAACAACCGGATGTTTCAAAGCGTCGGCATCGTCTATCATCTGCTTTTGCTCGCACTGCCCTTGGTGTTGCCAGTTCCTGCGCTTTTCAGCCTGATTTTTGTTCCAGGCATCGTCAAAATGGCGATCGCGGCGAAAAAAGTCAAACTGCCTGTCAAAACAGTCGGGATCATGGAAATCGTCAACGTTCTCTGGTTTTTGGCAGGAGGCTATGTAGTGCTCGGTACGAAGCTCTTCTGAGATCCTGTTTTCAAAATGTGTTCGCTAGTAAACATGGGGAAAATCGGCTAAAGTGAAAATCGAGCAACAGAACTCATCCCTTTTATGCTCATGCGAGGACAGGGAACCACTATGAATGAATAGTGGTTCTTTATGGTAAATCGGGAGGTCAGCATGTCCAAACTAACGCTATCGCAACTGGAGTCTCACCTGTGGGAGTCAGCCAATATTTTGCGCGGAAGCATCGACTCCGCTGACTATAAAAACTATATTTTCGGACTGCTTTTTCTGAAACGCCTGAACGATGTGTTTGAGGAAAGCCAGGTGCATATTGCGCCAACAACAGGCGAGGAGGCGCGGCAGGCAGAGCGTGACGCTCACCAGTTTGTCGTTCCGGCAAGCTCTCGCTGGCAGCGAATCCAGAGCGTGACGGAAGGAATCGGCGAGGCAATCAACGAAGCGCTGGCGGCATTGGAACAGGAAAACGCCACGCTTTCCGGGGTGCTGGCGACGATCGATTACAACGATTCCGAACGTTTGCCCGACCGGCTGTTGCAGCAGCTGATCAAGCACTTTTCTGCGATTTCTTTAGGAAACGCCAGTCTGACCGAGCCGGATATGCTGGGACGGGCGTACGAATATTTGATCAGACAGTTTGCAGACGATGCGGGAAAAAAGGGCGGAGAGTTTTACACGCCGAGCAAAGTGGTAGAGTTGATCGTCAAGCTGATCAAACCGGAGGAAGGCATGCGCGTGTGTGACCCGACGGCAGGGTCTGGCGGGATGCTGATTCAAACGGCCGACTACATCCGGGCAAAAGGCGGCAATCCGCGCCGTATCGCGCTGCATGGACAAGAGCGCAATCTGAAGACGTGGGCGATTGGCAAGATGAATTTGCTGTTGCATGGCTTGTGCGACCACCGGATTGAAAAAGGCGATACGATTCGCGAGCCGAAGCTGCTTGCAGACGGAGAGCTGATTTTATACGACCGGGTGATCGCCAACCCGCCGTTTAGCCTGAGCAACTGGGGGCAGGAAGAAGCGAAGGCAGATAAACTGTCCCGCTTTCGCTTCGGGATACCGCCCAAAGACAAAGGCGATCTCGCCTTCGTCCAGCACATGGTCGCAACGCTCAACCCAAACGGCAAGGCAGGCGTCGTGGTGCCAAACGGGGTGTTGTTTCGCAGCGGTGCAGAAGCGGCCATCCGCAAAGGACTTTTGGCAGAAGACCTGGTGGAAGCGGTGATCGCCCTTCCGCCGAATTTGTTTTACGGCACGGGAATCCCGGCTTGCATTTTGCTGTTGAACAAGAACAAAGAAGCGGCGAAAAGGCAGCATGTCTTTTTCCTGAATGCCACCGGGGGCTATCACGAAGGAAAAAACCAAAACTTTTTGCGCGATTCCGACGTGGAGAGCATCGTGTCTGCCTACGAACGCGGGGTGGACATCGAAAAGTATTGCAGGTTGGTCCACGACAGCGAAATTCAGGCAAATGACTATAATTTGAATTTGGCACGCTACATCGACTCGTCCGAGCAGGAGGCGCAGATTGATGTGGGGGCAGCGCTTGTCAAACTGCGCAGGTTGGAGGAAGAACGCAGCGAGATCGAGGGCAGAATGCTCGGCTTTTTAAAGGAGTTGGGATATGATGCCTGAGTGGAAAAAAGGGCCGCTCGGCTGGGCTGTGCATGTCCAGGGCGGTTATCCTTTCCCCTCCGCTGCGTTCGTGGACGAAGGGGTTCCCGTCGTGCGGATGAGCAACATGAAGAACGGCCGCCTGGACTTGACACAGGCCAAATGTATGGACGAGACTGCTCTGGCTGGGCACTCGGCGTATTTGCTGAAACCGGGTGATCTGCTGCTCGGCATGTCAGGCAGTATCGAAAACTTTGCCGAGGTCAAAGCGACCGACCTCCCCGCGCTATTGAACCAGCGGGTGGGCAGGTTGCAAATAAAAGACAGCTCGTTGCTGCACAGCGAATATTTGAAATACGTGGTGACCTCCAAGTGGTTTCGCGATCAAGTGTGGACGATGGCGGCTGGCGTGGCCCAGCTCAATATCAGCACGAAGCAGCTTGAATCCATTCCGGTTTGGTATCCGCCGTTGGCTGAACAGCAAAAAATCGCCTCCATTCTCGCCGCAGTAGATGGGGTGATCGAGAAGACAGAAGCGATGATCGAACAAGTCGAGGTCGTGAAAAGAGGGCTGATGCAGCAGCTGTTTACGCGTGGAATCGGTCACACTTCTTTCCGGCAAACCGAGTTGGGAACGATCCCGGCGGACTGGTCGCTGGTCAAGCTCCAGGAGATTGCCAGAGTCAAGGGCGGGAAAAGAGTGCCCAAAGGCTACAGCCTGCTGGAAGAGCAGACTCCGTATCCGTACATCCGCGTGTCCGATTTTCGCGATTATACCGTGAGCCAAAAACAGCTCAAATACGTGAGCGAAGAAATTTACGGCAAAATCAAGCGCTACACGATCTCCAAGCAAGATATGTACTTGTCGATCGCGGGCATTTACCTCGGAGTGGCGGGCCGTGTTCCCGACTGTCTGGACGGCGCTCTTTTGACAGAAAATGCGGCCAAGATCACCCCGACCTCCGACCGGATCGACCTTGATTTTTTGATGTTTGCCCTTGGCTCGGAGCTTTGCCAGAAACAGATTGCCGCGTTAAAAGGCGTGACGGGAGTGCCCAAGCTCGGTCTGAAACGGGTGGAGACGCTCCTGATTCCTTTGCCGAACCTCACCGAACAGCACAAAATCGTGGCCGGGATCAAAAGCGTGCTCGCAAAGCTTGCGATGGAAAAGGCCAAACAAACACAGCTCATCGCGATCAAAAAAGAGCTGATGCAAAAGCTTTTGACGGGCAGTGTGCGAGTGCAGGTGGATGAACGGCAGAAGGAAATGGTCTGATCGAGCTTTTCGTCTCAGACATTTAGAAAAAGCCGATGCGCGAGTGATGTCCCTGCACAGCCGCGCGCACTCCCGACTCGATCGCGCCTTGAATCCAGCCGTGATAAGCGGGCGAAGTATGCTCTCCGGCGAAAATGATCGGTCCTTCCATCGAGGTCAAGGCTGCCGACAGCTCCGTCTCCTGAAACGGCTTGAACAGGGCGAAGCCGCCACCCGCGTAAGGTTGCAGCAGCCAATGATGGGTAACTCCGGTCACAAACGTCTTGTAGACTTGCTCGCCGAACAGGACCGCAAGCTGGCGCAGCGCTTGCCAAATTTTTTCGTCATGGGACAGACAAAGCCAGGGGAGCGCATCGTCTTCCCACGTGTAGCTCGCCAGAACGACTCCGCCAGACTGGTCAAATCCATGGCTTGGAAAGTAGGAAAAGCGCAAAGGCAGGTCTGAGATCGCTTGCCCGCCGTACAGACCAGCCTCTTCCCAAAAGCGGCGGGAAAATTGCAAGGCGATCTTCGTCGACGAGACGTAGTGCAACTGGTGGATGGCTTTCCATTTGCCAAAAGAAAACAGGTTCGACGGCTCGACGTCGATAAATTGCAGGACCGGAAACGGAATCGTAATAATCGCGATGTCGCCTGTCAGCTCAAACGGCGTTCGTGTGGCGGTGTCCACCCCGGAAAAGGCGATTTGCTGCCCTTTTTGGCTGATTCGGTCCACTTTGTGATGGAAGCGGATACGTTCGTTCAGGGAGGGGGCAAACGATTGGGGAAGCAAGTCGAATCCACCCGTGATCTCATAAAAGCGGGTGGGCGTATCGAACAGGATGAAATCGCGGAAAATCTCCAGAAAAGACAGCTCCGGGAATCCTTCGAAGCCGCTCATCACTTTGATTTTGTCGACGGCAGCGGCTGAGAGCGACGTGCTGATCGGATTGTGGCGCAAAAAGTATTCCATCGAGTAGCGGTCGTATTCCTTGATGACGATGGGCCAATGCTTGGCGGGATGTTTTTTGATGAAATCGATAAGCGGCCGGATGGCCATGAGGGCAAGGGCATCGGCTGACTTGCCTTTTTCGTGCGGAGCGACGGGAAAGTGCAACAGATCAGGATTTTGCTCGTACAGACGGCGGCGTGTTTTGATCCCGTTTACGTAAATGAGATCGTTCGGCGTACTGTTGATGAACTCGTTGAGTGGCAGGCCGAATTTGGCTATATACGCCATCGTCAACAAGTGAGTGTTCGGAATGCGCATCGCTCCTGCTTCCACGTAGTGCCCGTCTGTAAAAGGGGCGCGCAGCGTAAGCACTCTCCCTCCTACTCGTTCCGAGGCTTCCACGATCGTGACATGATGCCCGGCTTGTTTCAGCAGCGAGCCGGCTACCAGACCGGCGATGCCAGCGCCTGCGATCAAAACCTTTTTCGGTTGTGTTGTCCGAGGCAGGCCATCGCGAATGATCGATAGCATCTGCGCTTCGCTCAAGGGTGATGAAGTCTTTTCCATGCGGCTTCTCCTTTTTCTGCTTGTGAAAATAGCGTATTCTGCGCTGGGCGCAATTGTGTTTGCTAGATTCCAATTCCATCCAATGCGTGGTAAACTGGGGATGGAAAGAAATGAGAACGTGTGATCGGGGGTATAGGCATGCTGCCTGCTAATGTGATTTGGAAGCCGCATAGCGGATTGGGCTTCGAGCATCTGGAAATTAGCGAGAGCAATGAGCGGTTGATTTTTGACAGCCTTGTAATGGGGATGAACGAACAGGGCGAATGGGTGAGAACCCACTATGTCATTGAACTGGATAGCAAGTGGGCGACGAGAAAAGTAACGATTCGTCACCTGGGAAAAACAGACGGACTGTGCCTTTTGTCAGATGGGCAGGGGGAGTGGACAAATGCGGAAGGTGAGCCAATCCCCGAACTGGCGGGCTGTGTGGATATTGACATTTCCTGCACGCCGTTTACGAATACGCTGCCGATCAGAAGGCTGTCATTTGCCCCGCATGTGCCGCAGGAGATTGACGTCGTGTACTTTTCGGCTTACGAGTTGACCTGGCGGCGAGTGAGGCAGCAATATACGCTGCTTTCGGCTGATGCGGGTTCGTCTGTCTTTGAGTATCGGGCGGGTTCATTTGTGGAAAACATCACGGTCGATGAGCAGGGGCTTGTGCTGGCGTATCCGGACTTGTTTGTGCGCGAAAATCTGGCAGTGGCGGAAGCAGGCAAGGCATAGGAAGGGGGGATGTTTCGTCATGGCAGACCGTTTTATAGCCGCTGTGATGACCAGCTTCCTGTTTACGCTCGGCGCCGCACTCATCTTTTTTCACGATCGCTTCATGATGTTGCCTACAGCCATGATTACCTTTCCGCTGGTTTTTGCGTGTGGCATCCCTGCTTCCCTCGTGATCGATCGGTTGATGCGATTGCTGCGTCTGAACAGGAGTGCCGGAGTGGTTTTCGTGGAGCTGGCTCTTTACGGTGCAGCCGGAATAGGCGTGACCGTCTTGTTGTTCTGGAAGGTCGGCGGGGTATTTTTTAGCGCAGGTTCGCCTATGTATTACATGGGCGTGGCAGCTTCTGTGTTGTACGGACTGTGTCTGTTTGCCCTCAGAAGAAAAAGGCGGTCTGAGGTGGAGCGCTGCTCATAGAAGGACAAGGGCTTATTAGTGTCAAGGAGGCGAGGAAGATGGGAACGGTGGAAAAAGCAATTGCACTTGCGGCTCAAGCGCATGCGGGCCAAACCGACAAAGGCAATCACCCGTACATCCTGCATCCGTTGCGGGTCATGCTGAAAATGCCGACGGACGAGACGCGAATCGCGGCGGTTTTGCACGACGTTTTGGAAGACACGGCGATCACGGAGGAAGATTTGCGGGCAGCAGGTTTTTCCCAAGCGATTGTTTCAGCCGTGATTGCCCTGACCAGACGCGAAGGCGAAAGCTATCCAGACTTTATCAGGCGGGCCAGCGAAGACCCGATTGCCCGAGTGGTGAAGCTGGGCGACATCGAGGACAATCTCGACTTGTCGCGGATTGCAGTGCCTACCGAGCAAGACCGGGAAAGGCAGAAGCGCTACGAGGAAGCCGCGAAGCTTTTGCGGCTGCGCTCCTAGTGCGAAGCGAAACAGCCAGTCAAGAGCGATGGGTCGCTGTCATTCTTGACGGCTGCCGGAACGGTGCGCTATAGTGAAACTAACCTTATCAAGGGAGAGATGTTGATGTCGGCGGTAGTTCTTAACTAGATCAATTCCATATCGAAGGCAAGGAGTAATCCCACCAAAATTTTGCGCTGTTTGCAAAGTTTATTTGCGTTGGCCCATTTCCTGCCTTGGAATTAGTTAAGAACAACGGATATCATCACTGCTCCAGGTTTTCAACCTATCATTGCGCCCAAATCCGTGCTGTGTTCAGCGCGGTTTTTTTATTCCCTTTTTGGATCGTTTGCCTGCTTTTTGATCAAGCGGCTGGCGGTCTTGTTAGGGTACGGTTTGCGTGCGCATCGGTAGGGATGGACCCAAAAAGAGGGCGGAGAATGACGTTTGTTCATTCTCCGCCCTTTTTTTCGTTGAGGGGCATACACGATAAAAGCAAAAGGAGCGATTTACTTTGAACGAAAAAGCATTGCAACGACTGGAATACGACAAAATCAAAGCAACATTGATGGAGTACGCCGTATCGTACGCCGGGAGGCAGCACGTCGAACAGCTGCAGCCGCTCGATTCAGCCAAAGTGCTGCGCAAAAAACTGGACGAAACCGCCGAGGCCAAAGCGCTGTTGCAGCAAGGGGCGAGCGTTCCTGTTCCTTCGCTGGAAGGAATGGAGATGATTTTGTCCCTGCTGGGAACGGGGTATGTGTTCACGGAACAAGACTTTTCCCATCTGCATCAGTTTCTCGTGAGCTGCGCCCAGCTTTCCAAGTACATGGCGAGCAAAGCGGAAGCGGCGCCGCGTGTCAGCTCTTACGCGACGACGATGTACACGCTGAGTCGGTTGAAGACGGAAATCGAGCAGTGCATCCGGCACGGTCAGGTGGTGGATACGGCGAGCAAAGATTTGCTGAAAACACGCAAGCGAATCGTCGTCTTTGAAGAGCGGCTCAAACGGCAGCTCGATACGCTGATGAACAAATACCGTTCGATTTTGCAAGAAAACATGATCAGCATGCGCAACGGAAGATACGTGCTGCCGATTAAAAAAGAGCATCGCCGACAAGTGGCAGGCAGTGTGCTGGACGAATCGGCGAGCGGGCAAACGGTCTATATGGAGCCTGCGGAGATCGGAGCGGTGCAGTTCGAGCTGTCCGCGCTGAAAGCAGAAGAGGCGCGGGAAGTGACGAAAGTGCTGATGCAGTTGTCGGCAGTGGCCGAAGAGTTTTCGCAAGAGCTGCATGTGAACGTGGACACAGTCGGGATGTACGACTTTTTGTTCGCCAAAGCGAAGTACGCCTTGGCGTTGGGCGCAGTGAATGTGGAGTTGAATGAACAGGGACGGATTGACGTCAAGGAAGCGCGTCACCCGCTAATGGGGCGGCAGATGGTTCCGCTCGATGTTCAGATTGGCAAAAGCTTTCAAACGCTGGTCATTACCGGGCCGAATACGGGCGGAAAAACGTTGACGCTCAAAACGGTCGGCCTTTTGACCGCGATGGTGCAATCGGGCTTGCTGGTGCCTGTGAAGGAAGGCAGCCAGTTTGCCATTTTCCGCAACATCGTCGTCGATATTGGCGACGGGCAGAGCATCGAGCATGCGTTGAGTACGTTTTCCGCGCACATTCGCAACGTCATCGAAATTTTGCAGGTCACCGATCATTCGACTCTCGTGCTGATTGACGAGATGGCTTCCGGCACCGATCCGGGGGAAGGGGTGGCTTTGTCGATTGCCATTTTGGAGGAGCTACACAAGCGGGGCGCAACGGTGATCGCGACGACTCATTTTAACGAGATCAAAAATTTTGCAAGTGCGACCGCAGGCTTCCAAAATGCGCGCATGGAGTTTGACGAAGAGACGTTGCAGCCGCTCTATCGCTTGCGGATTGGCGAGGCGGGCCACAGCTATGCCTTTTTAATCGCGATGAAGCTGGGGATTCCGCGAGCCATGATCGAGCGTTCGCAAGAGATTAACCAGCATGGTTTTGCCCGGACGCAAGCGGGGATGGCTTCCGAGGTGGGGCAAGCAGGAGGGGAGGATTTTGTTCGTCGGGTCGAGGAGAAGGAAGCGGAGAGGGAGGCAGGGCAAGGGCAAGGCTTCTTGGGGGGAGCTTTGGTGGAGCAGATAGGTTCTGCCGAACAGGTGGTTGCGGTAGAATCGGAGTTGTTGGGTAGCGAGGGACGGTTTGGGAGTGGAGAATGGTTGGGTAGATCGGAACGGCAGGGTAGTATAGAGTGGTTGGGTAGTACAGAACGGTTGGGTAGTACAGAACGGCAGGGTAGCTCAGGGCGGCTGGGTAGTACAGAACGGCAGGGTAGCTCAGAGCGGCTGGGTAACGCGGAGCGGTCAGGTGGTGGAGAACGACTGGATAGCGGAGAGCGGCATGGTGACGGAGAACGGTCAAGTAGCGAAAAAAGGTCTGATAGCACAGCTCGATCAGCCAGCACAGAACTAGCAAAGCAAGAGTCACAGGCAGACTCCCCTCCCCCCGCGCCCAGCGGCAGAAAGCGTTTTGCCATCGGGGATTGCGTCTTCGTGTCTTCGTTAGGCCGGACGGGTATCGTGTGCACCGTGGAGGATGGCAAAGGGAACGTGGGCGTGCTGATTCAAAATCAGAAATTCAAAATCAACCAAAAGCGTCTCACCTTGCACATTGAGGGCAAGGAGCTGTACCCGGACGATTACGACATGGACATCGTGTTTGAAACAAAAGAAAACCGCAAAAAACGCAAACTGATGGCGCGCAAGCATGTGGACGGACTTTCTATCGAAACGAAGCGGGAAGAATAAGTGCTCAAAGCGATAGGGATAGCTTTAAACGGCTGCTTAAAAGAACTGGGAGAGAGACAGAATCGGTGGTCAAGACGGAAAGGCGTAGCCACCGAAGGTTGTTTGAAAGAATGGTAAGGTAAAAATTGCAAATAAGACAATCGCAGCCTCGTTAAAGCTATTTGAATGAACCGGGAGGAATAGGCGGGTCAGAACGACAGTCACACTCTCCCGTAGATCGTCCATAAAACCAGGCTGAACCAAAGACAAGGTGGAGAAAAAACGCGCGCGCCGTTCCATCGCTCCACCTGCCTTCAGCCGGAGAGAAGCCCGCTGGCGATCTACAGGAAAAACAGCTCAAATGCCGCTCGCATCTGACGTATAATGGAAAAGCTTTGGCACGTGGCTATTAGCAGCAAGCGAGACTATTTTGCCTGCGGGATGCCATGTTGCCAGTTTATTCAACCAAAAAAGAGGTGAGAAAAATGACACAGGCAAATCCGTGGAAAGCGGAGTGGGACGTCACGCAGGAGCTGGCGCAAGCATTGATCTACAGCCAGTTTCCCGCGCTTTCGTCCATGCGGGTAAAGCGGCTGGGAGACGGATGGGACAATACGGTTTATCTGGTTGGAGCAAAATACGTCTTTCGCTTCCCGCGCAGAAAACTCGCCGTGGAGCTGATCGGACGAGAAGGCCGACTTTTGCCCAAGCTTGCTCCGTACGTAACACTCCCGTATGCAAAGCCGCTTTTTTACGGGGAAGGGACGCCCGAGTATCCCGTGCCGTTTTTGGGGTACGTGTATGTGCAGGGAGAGTTTCCAGTAGGGCTGACTGACGAGCAACGGGCGTCATCCGGGCCGCTCCTGGCGCGATTTTTAAAGCGGCTGCATGCCTTCCCCGTAGCAATTGCCAAAGAGAACGGCGTGCTTGCTGATCACCGGGCCTTGCTGGATGTTGCGGCTCGAAAAGCAAAAATGGTCCAGCTGCTGGCTGATCCGCACTTGCCTTTCGAGGAAAGCGACCGATCGCTCCTTATGGATTACTTGCACGACCTGAATGCGGAACGTCTACAGCCGAAGGAAGTGTTCATGCATGGCGATTTGCACTTCAAAAATATGCTGGTGACTCCAAACGGGCAGATCGCAGGAATCATTGATTGGGGAGACATGTGCATCGGACATCCCGGCTGTGATCTGAACATCGCCTACAGCTTTTTGCCGCCAGAGGCGCGGGATGATTTTTTCCGTGAATACGGCGAAGTGGACGAGGAAACGAAGCTGTTGGCTCGTCTGATGGCTGTGTACATTCCGATGTTGATTTACAGGCAGGCAAAAGACACGGGCGATACACGGGTGGCACAAGAGGCGAGGGACATAATCAAGCGCGCCCTGGCCGAATCTTGCTAAGGCTTGCGGGCGCGCCATGTATGGAAAAGACGTTTTCAGGCTCGGCTATCGCTCAGCTGTCCGATCCCCAGCTCGCCCATTTTTCGATACAGGGTGCTGCGGGCGATGCCGAGCTTTTTCGCTGCGGCGCTCATGGAAGGAGCATCCTGAATCGCCTGGAGAATGGTTTGCTTCTCCAACGTCCGCAGCAACGGAGACGGATCGTCTGCCTGGGGTGCTTGCTCAGTGCTGGTCGTCCAAGCCCACTCTGGCGGCAGGTGTTGGACGGAAATCCTTGCTTCGGAAAAGGCGTGCAAAAAGGCGCGTTCCATCACATTTCGCAACTCGCGGATATTGCCCGGCCAGGAGTGCTGATGCAGGGCGAGCAGGGCCGTTTCGCAAAGGGCGTTTGGCCCGCCTTTGTATTGTTCGTGCAGTTGCCCGAGAAACTCCTTTGCCAAAGCGGCGATGTCTTCCTTTCGCTCGCGCAGCGGCGGGATGCGAATCGGCAGGACGTTTAACCGATAGAACAGGTCAGCGCGGAACAACCCGTTTCGCACATCCTCCTCCAAAAGTCGATTGGTCGCGGCGATGATCCGCACATCCAGCTCTTTTTCCGTATGGGAGCCAAGCCGCGTGACTTTTTTCTCTTCCAGCACGCGCAACAGCAGCACCTGATGTTCAAGCGTCATTTCTCCGATTTCATCGAGAAACAAGGTGCCGTGGTTTGCCGCTTCGAATTTTCCGATTTGCCCGCCCTTTTTTGCCCCCGTAAAGGCACCATCTGCATAGCCGAACAGCTCGCTCGCCAGCAAATCTTTGGGGAGCGAAGCGATATTGACCGCGATGAACGGTCCGTCTTTGCGTGGGCTGGAATCGTGGATCGCTTTGGCTAACACTTCTTTGCCGCAACCTGTTTCGCCCAATAACAGCGTATGGGAAAGCGAAGCCGCGGCAATCCGCGCTGTTTGCAACTGCTTGCGGTATAGCGGACTGTTCGTGGCGATCGCCGGGAAAACATGCGGTTCTGTGCGGGCAGGCAAGGGAGCGGTTCGCGTGCGCAACAAATAAAGCCGCGTCCCGGCAGCATCCTCCAAGGACTGTTCTTCGATGCTCCAGTCTTTTTCCAAGGAAGTCCACCATTGTTCTTCCAACGTCATTCCGGTGTGAAGACCGCATTGCTCACGAGCCGTGCGGGAGGCGAACACGACCGTGCGGGCTGCATCCAGCGCAAGGATCGGCTCGCGGCTTTTTTCTCCCCATAGAAAGAGCAAGCGGCGCCAATCGGGCTGCGGATGGATGGACAAGCTTGAGGCAGTGTCAGTGTGCTGCGCGACATGCAAGCTAGTAGCTGACTCGGACAGATTGCTTGCTTGAGAAGGTGTGTTGGGACGAGAGGCAGGGCAAAAGCTTGAACCTGGTGTGAACAAGAACGGCAGCGGTGTTTTGGAGCAGGCAGGGTTGTGCCATTCTTCCATTCGCTGTAAGCGGTGTATAGGGCAAAGGCTGTCTGGCATGGCGGAGGAAGAGCAGGCAGGAGCCGTGCATGACAAAAGAATCGTTTGCACATGTGAATGGTGGTGCAATCTGTGCTGGTAAAAGGAATCAGGAGGGTGATAGAGTGCGTGAGAGACAGCGCGATGATGCGAACGCCCGATGACGGATGAAGCTCCGATTAACGAGAGTAGCACGCCGGCTTCAGTAATGGTACTCGCATCCCTTCTTGGTAAAATGGTTGATTGTGGCTGTCCGATTGTGGGACAAGTGTACGAAAAGAAAACAGGGGAAAACAAGCATGGGCAGTCGCAAGCTGACCTGTTTTGCGACAGGCTCTCCACTTAGTATACAGGAAAATATAGGCAAAAGAATCGCGAATGGTTAATTTTTAAGAATTTTCCGTCATTGGCATGCATGTTGCTTCCATCCTTCACTGAGCAGCACTCATTCTACAGCAGATAAAGGAGGATGCAGCATGCCAGAAGTATTATTTCGCGTCGACTTGAACAAACCGATGGAGGAACAGGATACACCCGGACACAATCGATGGCATCCTGACATTCCCGCGACAGTATCCGTCAATCCCGGAGCGGTTTTCCGCATCGAATGCAAAGACTGGACGGATGGACAGATCAGCAACAACGACGATCCGTCAGATATACGCGACGTCAATCTCAATCGCGTGCACGTGCTGAGCGGGCCGATTTGGGTCAACGGAGCACAGCCTGGCGATCTTTTGGTCGTCGATATTTTGGATATTGGAGCGTTGCCGCAATCGGAATGGGGCTTCAACGGCATTTTCGCCAGGGAGAATGGCGGCAGCTTCCTCGTCGATCACTACCCGACAGCCGCGAAATCGATCTGGGATTTTCACGGCATCTACACCTCTTCCCGCCACTTGCCGGGAGTCAAATTTCCGGGGATTCTCCATCCCGGCCTGATTGGAACGGCGCCGTCTCATCAGCTTTTGGATCGCTGGAACCGCAGAGAACGCGATCTGGTCTTGACCGATCCGGAGTGCGTGCCGCCGTTGGCGAATCTGCCCACCCCGCACAGTGCTGTTTTGGGCAGCTTGAAGGGAGCCGAGTTTGAGCGAATTGCGCGGGAAGCGGCTCGTACCGTGCCTCCCCGCGAGCACGGCGGCAACTGCGATATCAAGAACTTGTCCAAAGGGACGAGAATTTACTTCCCTGTCTATGTGGAAGGCGCGAAGCTGTCCATGGGCGACCTGCACTTTTCGCAAGGGGATGGAGAAATTACGTTTTGCGGCGGCATCGAGATGGCGGGCTGGCTCGACTTGCATGTCGACGTGATCAAGGGGGGCATGGCGAAGTACAACATCATCAACAATCCGGTGTTCAAGCCAGGCCCGGTAGAGCCGCACTTTACGGAATACCTCGTGTTTGAAGGAATTTCCGTACACGAGACGACCGGACAGCAATTGTACATGGACGCGCATGTCGCCTATCGCAACGCTTGCCTGAACGCGATTGAGTATTTGAAAACCGTGATGGGCTTTACGGGCGAGCAGGCGTACATGCTGCTGGGAACCGCGCCAGTGGAGGGACGGATCGCCGGAATCGTCGACATTCCGAACGCTTGCTGCACGATTTCGATCCCGACCAGCATCTTCGACCGCGATATTTTGCCGAGGTAAAAGGCGACCACCGAGCGGAAAAATTGCCGAAAAAGGAGCAGAGACGATGCCGAGATACGACTATTTGTGCGAACAATGCGGCCCGTTTATCCAATGGTTGAAAATAAGCGAAGTGACCGAGTGCGTCGACTGCCCGGAATGCCAAAAGCAGTCAAAGCGGCTGTATTCCGCTCCGGGACTGATTTTTACGCCACAAGCACTGCGGCAAAGAATCGAGCGCGGCGTGGAACCGAAAGTGGTGCAAAAAGAGTCGCATGGACATCACGGAGCGGGATGCGGCCACGGACATGCCCACGGGCAGCACGCACCTGCTCGCCAGCACGGGAGCAAGCGGCCTTGGATGGTGGGGCATTAGTTCGTCAGTTCGACAAGTGACGCCTGTAGCTTGCGATGGATGATGGCATCTGTAAACATGAAGCAACCTGAGTTCGACGAATGCTGAGCTCAGGTTGCTTCATGAATTTTTATTTCCTGTCTTCCTGACAAATTAATTTTTGATCCATAGACTGTTAAGTAGTAAAAAGTGGTAGTAAAGAATTGAGGGAATGATATAAATAAAGAATCCTTCAAAATCGAGTAATCTCAACAGGATGTTTCCTTTCGAGAGCAAAGAGAAAAATAAGGCTACCATAATCCCCGATAGGATATATAGACCGACATTAAACCAATACCTTTTGACAAGAGAGGTAAATGCTATTCTACTTTCCATTTTCTCAATGAAGATGGAGAAAGGTATCCCGACGATTATCAAAAACGGAACCGAGTACGTGAGATATATAAGCAGTAAACTAAAGTATGAAAAGTAATATGTATTTGCTTCGCGCATATTCATTGGAGTGTATTCTATAAAAGCCAACAAGGCACAATAAAAAATAGCAGTAAATAGGGCTGATAATAGTTTGTTCACCTTTATTTCCCCCTTGAACCTACAACCGTAAGCGTTTCTAGAAAAAGTGAAGTAACCTGAGTTCGTGATTCATTCAGACGGACAGACTCAGGTTACTTAACGTGTTTTTTATTTCCTGTCTATTTTACAGAGGGCAGCTCAGAAGCGAGACTCTCGCTTTTTTTCATAGCAAATCAACCATGACAGGCACACCAACCACACTAACGGGCAGGCGAAAGCAACTGACTCATCCGCTGCTCGACTTGCACCTCCAGCAGCCCGTACACTTCGATCGCGAGACAGACGTCCATGAAGTGCTTGTTGACAGCCAGCGAGATACCGAGTATTTCCTCGATGCGCCTGATCCGGTAAATAAGAGTGTTAAGATGGATGTTCAAGCTTTGCGCCGTTTCTTTCATTTTCAGGCTGTTGGCTACATAGGCAGCAAGCGTTTGCAAAAATTCCCGTTTGCGCGATTTTTCATAGGAAAGGAGCGGCCCCAATACTTCCAGCACGTAGTCGGTCAGCTCGTCCGCACTGTTTTGCAAGAGCAGGCGTTTGCCTCCCAACTCGCTGTAGCTGATGTAGGACGAGCCTGTTTTGTAATTTTTCAAAAATTGCAGGCACTTGACCGCTTCTTCCGACGATTTGTACACCTCGGAAAGCCCGCGCTTGACGCTGCCGATTCCAAAGGCTGCACGCAGCCCCCACTTTTTGTTCGCCACGTAGTCGGCAAACATTTGGCACTGTTCCTTCAAGTAGCGTTGAGCTTCTGCTTCGGCAACCGATTGCGGATAGGACAGCAGCAAAATGAGGTGATCGTGTCTGGCTACGATCAAGCCGTGCGGGAAGCGCTTCAGGAACAAGTCTGCCGCCAGCTGTGTCAAGTGTCTGCGTACCGTCAAAATCAAAGAATACAGCTCGGCAAAGTCGAGCTTGTCTGCTTCGAAATGAATCGTCAGTACCTGATAGAGCCGACTCGCATCCAACTGCAAATGCTTCGCCTGCTCAGTCAGCTGCTCGCTCATCCTGCCCGCAAACAATTCCTCGATAAACTGCCCTTTCAAGTTTTGCTCGGTTTCAAAAATCGCCTGTTTCTTCACCAGCTCAAAGGAAATGACGGTGCTGGCATGCTCCAAAGCTGCGCGATCGACTTCTTCCAGCGCTTCCGTGGTGACGATGACGAGATAGCCGAGAAAATTCGCTTTCGCCCCGATCGGGAACAGGACGCAATCGATCAAGGTATGGGGCGCTTCCGGCAGCGGGAGCGAGGTCGCCTTGACGAGCAGCGGGTGGAGAAAAGCGCGAAGGTTGGCAAGCTGATTTTGCGTAGCTGCTGGAAGCGGCTCGATCGAAGCGACAATCAGTTCACCCGTCTGATCCAGCAACAGGCACGTTTTTCCCAGCAACTGATGCAAATACGTAAAGATCGCCTGCAAGCCTTCTCCGTGCAACACAAGTCGCGCCAGGTGCTGATGAATTTCCAGCGAGCGGTTCAGCAGCTGGTTTTGCCGATTCATTTGCACGTTCAGTTCTTCCAGCAAGGAAATCGAGTTTTCTTGCGCCCGGTACAGATTGGCTTTTTCCAGCGCGACAGCGGCTTGATGGGAGATCGCCTCCAAAAGCTGCAAATCTTCCGGCTGAAACGATTTGTGCGGGTGGAAGCAGTCCAGCGTGATGACTCCGATGCACTCGCCGTTGGTCATGATCGGGGCACAGGCGGCTGAGTACGGAAAAATCGGATCGGCTGCCGTGAGCCTGGCCTGGTTGCCCGGTGACATGGTGCGCGTAGCCTGATAGACACTGTCCCGGTCAGGGAAATGCGTGCAAGCCTTGTTCAAAAAAGTGATGCCGGTCATCGATTCTCCCGGCTTGAGGCGGACGACGGAGAGAATGTCGTTGCTGCGCAAGAAAATGCTTTTGGCGACGAGCATGTCTTCCTCTGGATCGTACAAAAACAAATAGCCTTCATCCGCAGCTTCGATGACGGCCAGCGTCTCCCGCATAATCGTGTTGAAGACCATATCGAGATTCAGGGTAGAGTTGATCGCGTTGGACACTTGAATCAGCATTTGCAACTGTCTGTGACTCAGCTCTCGTTTCATAGGGCCACCCTTTTGTTTGCAAAATTTTGATAATCGCTTATGGAAGCTTCATCCAACTTTCATTATAGAAAATCCCGGGGGCAATGACTATGGCGGTCTCGGTTTTTTCGTTAAAACTTACAAGTTTTCCTCGCGAAATTCATAGAAACATACGTAGCAAGAAACAGTCACTTTGTTAAAATGTAAGTTAATTCGGAATTTTTCGTTATATCACTCCGAAATACAAGACGAGGGGGATGAAAATGTTACGAAAAAATCATTTGTTTCTGCTCTTGTTCATCTGTTTTACCGTTTTGCTCGCCGCCTGCACACCGGAGACGGCGGGCACCACGCCTACTGCGCCAGCCACTCCACAGCCTGCAGGCGGAACCGAAAACACAGCGGCCCCCGCTTCCGTTCCCGAAGAGCTGGTGATCGGCTTCGAGGCAGATGCTGCCACGATGCTGGCGAATACGGACGTGAACTACGTGACAGATATTCAAATTCGCAACATATACGATCCGCTCATCGACCGAGATGCAAAAGGCGCGTTGATTCCGGTCCTTGCAACGGAATGGAAAAACATCGACCCGCTCACATGGGAGTTCAAGCTGCGCCAAGGGGTGAAATTTACGAACGGCGAGCCGTTCAATGCCGAGGCGGTCAAATTCAATATCGACTACATTTTGGATGAAAAAAACAATTCGTTTTACCGCTCCAGATGGAAGGACGTCAAGGAAGTCAAAGTCATCGACGACCAGACTGTTCAAGTGATTACATCGCAGCCATTCCCGACGCTTTTGCTCAGGGTCGCCGATGATTTGTTGATTATGGCCCCGAAGCATACAAAGGAAGTCGGCCTGGAAAAAGCGGCTACAGACCCGGTTGGCACAGGCGCTTACAAATTTGACAAATGGACGCGGGACGATTCGCTCAAGCTGGTCGCCAATGAAGAATACTGGCAAGGAGCGCCGTCGATCAAGCGGGTAACCTTCCGGATTATTCCCGAGTTTAGCGCGCGGCTGTCCGCTTTTCTCGGCGGGGAAATTCACTTGTTCAAAAACGTGCCGGTCGACTCGGTCGAGCGCGTAAAAAGCAGCGAAAACGGCAAGATCGAGCTGGTCGGATCTTCGCGGATCAACTATTTGGCGCTGAACACTTTTTATGAGGGGCCGCTGAAAGACAAGCGTGTGCGTCAGGCGCTGAACTACGCGATTGATGTGGACGAACTGCTGAAATCCGTGCTGAACGGAAACGGGACGAAGATGACAGGCCCGCTCTCCAAAGTCAATGCCGACTATACGGAGACGAAAGATTACGGCTACGATCCGGACAAGGCGGTTGCTCTGCTCAAAGAAGCGGGCATCGATCCGAAGACGTTGAAGCTGACTCTTGATACGCCGAACGGCCGCTATCCGATGGATACGCACGTCGCGCAAGCCATCGCTTCGCAATTGCAACGGATCGGGATTCAAGTAACCGTGCAGGCGAACGAGTGGGGGAACCATCTCGCGAAAATTCGCCAGCATGAAATGAAAGACATGTTCATTCTCGGCTGGGGACCTGCTTTTGACGCGCAGGGAACGATTGAGAACTTGTTTACGGAAAAAGCACCGTACAGCGGCTTTTACGACAAAGACGTGGAAGCGATGATTCAAAAAGCGTTGCCGATTTTCGATCCGGCAGAGCGCAAGAAGGCGTTTGACGAGCTGCAGCATCGTCTGGTGGAAGAAGCGGCTTGGGTGCCGCTCTGGCAGCAGGGCGACCTGTACGCGGTGGCCAAAAACTTGCAGTTTGCGCCAAGACCGGACGAGAAGTTCCTCGTGTTTGAAATGAAGTGGGGGCAGTAAGCGAAAGCCGTCTCATGGAAGGGAGGATACGATGCTCGATTATGTCATCAAACGAACGGGTCAAGTCGTAGTCGTCTTGTTCCTGGCACTGACTGCTGTCTTTTTCATCATTCGGCTGTCAGGCGATCCTACGGCGCTCTTCCTGCCGCCTGATGCCCCGCGCGAGCAGCTGGAACAGTTTCGCAAGCAGCTCGGATTCGATCGGCCTTTGCATGTGCAGTACACCGAGTTTATGACCAAAGCAGTCCAGGGCGATTTCGGAACGTCGTTGCGGACGCGCGAGGATGCGCTGCAAATGGTGATCAACCGGATTCCGGCGACGTTTCAGCTTGCCTTTACCTCGCTCGGGCTGTCGCTTTTGATCGCGATCCCGATCGGCATCCAGTCCGCTTACAGGCGCAATACGTGGTTCGATCAGGCTGGAGTGGCCGCGACCGTGCTCGGTCAAGCGCTGCCAAGCTTTTGGCTCGGACTGATTCTGATTTACTTGTTTGCGGTCCAACTGCAATGGCTGCCGACAGGCGGGGGCGGCTCCCTGGTTCATTTGATTCTCCCGGCGCTGACTTTGGCGGCGTACAGCGTGGCGAGGTTTGCCCGGTTTACACGCTCCACGATGCTCGATGTATTGCGCAAAGACTACATCCGTACAGCCAAGGCGTCCGGTGTGCCGACCTACAAAATTCTCTCGGTGTACGCGCTGAAAAACACGCTCATCCCGATTATTACACTCGTTGCACTCGATTTGGGCGTGTTGCTCGGCGGGGCGGTGATTGTCGAGGTCGTCTTTTCCTGGCCGGGGATGGGGCGGTTATTGATGCAGTCTTTGTTGAACCGCGATTTTCCTGTCGTCATGGCCGGGGTCTTTTTGATCGCCTTTATTTACGCCGTCATCAATTTTGTCGTGGATCTGCTCTACGCTTACGTCAACCCGCAAATTCGCTTCAAATAGGGGGTGCCGCATGAATCAATCGACGCTGACAGAAGCCGCTGCGAATCCACGCCCTGCCTCACTTTCCCGAAAAAGGGAGCCAGCGTGGCGAACCTACATGCGGCGGCTGGTCAAAAGTCCGACAGGGCTGGCTGGCTTTCTCATCATTTTCGTAGTGGTCATCCTCGGCATATTCGGCCCGTGGCTTGCTCCTTACGATCCGAACCAGGCTGAATTTGCCAAAAAGCTGCTGCCGCCGCTGACGGATGGTCACCTGCTCGGGACGGATCAGTTGGGACGAGACATCTTTTCCCGGCTGATTCATGGCACGAGCGTGTCGCTTATCATCGGGAGCTGCACGGTCCTTTTCGCCGGACTGATCGGGACGATTCTCGGAGTCGTTGCCGGATACTTTCGCGGCTGGGCAGACATCATCATCATGCGCATTGTCGACGTCAAGCTGAGCTTCCCGTTCATTTTGCTTGTACTGGTCATCAATGCCGTGATCGGAGCGGGACTGCAAAATATCATTATCTCGCTCGTGTTCGCAGGCTGGATCGTCTATGCGCGTGTCGTGCGCAGCGAAGTGCTGGCGTTGCGCGAAAAGGAATTTATTTTGTCCTGTGTGGCGACAGGCGTCCCGCGCTGGGAAATCATCGTCAAGCATATCGTCCCGAATTTGTTTACGCCGATCATCGTCCTGTCGTCGTTGCAGATCGCTACCTACATCATTGCCGAGGCGTCGATCAGCTTTCTCGGCTTTGGCGTCCAGCCGCCGCAGCCAGCCTGGGGCAATATGCTCAGCGAAGGCAAAGACTACATTTTCAGCGCGTGGTGGCTGATTACGTTTCCTGGCGTCGCGATTGTCATGACGGCTTTGGGTGTCAATCTGTTCGGGGATTGGCTGCGCGATGTGCTCGATCCGGAACTGAAAGGACATTGAAGGAGGTGAGCAGCATGGGCAATCGTTCCCCGATTTTGGAGGTGCGACAGCTTCAAACCCATTTTCGCAGCGGCCATGGCGTCGTCAAAGCGGTGAACGGCGTGGATTTGACCGTATATGCAGGGGAAACGGTGGGGCTTGTCGGCGAATCAGGCTGCGGCAAGAGCGTTACATCGCTGTCGGTGATGGGGCTGCTCCCCAAGCCGGCCGCGGCGATTGTGGGGGGCACGATCCATTTTGCCGGGCGCGATATTACCCATCTCCCCGAAAAGCAGATGCGCAAGCTGCGCGGAAATGAGATGTCGATGATTTTTCAGGAGCCGATGACTTCGCTCAATCCGGTGTTTACGATCGGACAGCAGATGGCGGAACCGCTCAGGCAGCACACAAGTCTGACGAAACGGCAAATCCGCGAAAAAATGGTGGAAATGCTGCAATCGGTAGGGATTCCCCGCGCCGGGCAAATCATCGACGAGTATCCGCATCAGTTGTCGGGCGGGATGCGTCAGCGCGTCATGATTTCGCTGGCGATGCTGTGCCAGCCCAAGCTTTTGATCGCCGACGAGCCGACGACTGCTCTGGATGTGACGATTCAGGCGCAAATTTTGCAGCTGATGAAGGAGATCAAGCAAAAGCAGCAAATGGCGATGCTGCTCATCACGCATGACCTCGGCGTCGTCGCGGAGATGTGCGACCGGGTTGTCGTCATGTACGGCGGGCAGGTGGTAGAGAGTGCGGAGGTGCGGACGATTTTTGACCAGCCGCGCCACCCGTACACACAAGGCTTGCTGGCCTCGATGCCAAATGCCAACGAGCGCAAGGGGGAGCTGAAATCGATCCCGGGAAGCGTCCCGCGCCCAGATGAGGTCGGGCAAGGCTGCACCTTCGCGCCGCGCTGCTCGCAGGCGATGGAACGGTGCCGTCATGACAGGCCGCCACTTGTGGCTTTGCCGAGGCAGTCATGTCGCTGCTGGCTGTATGCGGGCGAGGAGGAGACTGCATTGGAGGAGGTGGCCCATGCGACCTGAGCCGCTTTTGGAAGTCAAGCATCTGAAAAAATATTATGAGTTGAAAAAGGGCTGGTTTTCGCCCAAGCAGCAGGTGAAAGCGGTCGATGACGTCTCGTTCACAGTGTATCGCGGCGAGACGTACGGGCTGGTAGGGGAGAGCGGATGCGGCAAATCGACGACGGGCCGGGCGATTTTGCGGCTGCAAGAGGCGAATGCGGGCGAAATCTGGTTTGCCGGGGAAAATGTCGCGCGATTGCCGTATGAAAGGATGCGCCGCCTCCGCCGGAGGATGCAGATGGTCTTCCAGGACCCGTACGCTTCGCTCAACCCGAAGAAAACGATCTTGCAAATTTTAACCGAGCCGCTGCGGGTGCACGGCCTGTACAGCCCGGACGAACGCGTGAAAAAGGCGAGCGAGATTTTAAAAATTGTCGGCTTGTCTGACTATCATCTGCATTCGTATCCGCACGAATTTTCCGGCGGACAGCGCCAGCGAATCGGGATCGCCAAGGCGGTCATCCTCCAGCCTGACCTGATTGTGGCGGATGAGCCAGTATCTGCGCTGGATGTATCGATCCAGTCGCAGGTGATCAATCTGCTGCTGCAATTGCAGCGCGAGTTTCATTTGACCTACATTTTTATTTCCCACGATCTGGGTGTGGTTCGCCACATCACGGACCGGGTCGGAGTCATGTACCTTGGCAAGCTGGTAGAACAGGCGCAGACGGAAAAGCTGTTCCAAGAACCGAAGCATCCGTACACACAGGCGCTTTTGTCTGCCGTTCCGATCACGCATCCAGACGATACGAGAGAGCGGATCATCCTCAGCGGCGATGTGCCAAGCCCGCTCGATCCGCCGCAAGGCTGCACGTTTCACCCGCGCTGTCCCGCGTGCATGGAGGTTTGCCGGACGGAAAAGCCGCCCGTCGTCGATCTGGGCGAGCACATCGTCGCCTGCCACCTGTACGCGTAAATCCCATTTTGCCAGAAAAGAGGAGATGTTCATGTTACTCGCGATTTCCAAAGCCGAAATTTTGCAGCGCCAGCAAACGTTTTTTGCCAAAGTCCAGGAGAAGCAGCTCGACTGCGCGATCTTGTTTGGGGTCACCGATATTTTTTATTTGACGGGCTTTCATTTCCACCCGACAGAGCGGCCGATCGGCTTTTTCATCGCACCGAATCAGGAAACCCACTTGTTTGTTCCTGCCCTGGAGCATGAGCACGCAGAAGAGTTTGCCTGCGTCGACAAGGTGCACTCGTATCCGGAATACCCCGGACTGCGCCACCCGATGGAGTATTTCAAGGACGCGCTCGTAGAAGCTGGCTTTGCGGGAAAACGCGTAGGGTTTGACGCAGATGGTTACGGCTCTTCGATGGGGTATCGCGGGCCGAAGGTGAGTCAGTTTTTGGAAGCAGAGTCGTTTGCGTCGATATACGGTGTCGTGGAAGAAATGCGCGTGGTCAAATCGCCAGCGGAAATCGAGCTGATCAAGGAATCGTGCCGCTGGGGCAACCTCGCCCACCGCTTGCTGCAAAAGTATTCGAAGCCGGGATTAAGCGAGATCGAGATTACGACTCGCGCCAGCTCCGAGGCGACGATGGCGATGATCGAGACGTTGGGACCGGATTACAAGCCGCACGGCAACACGGCTTACGCGATTTTCCGCGGACAGGTAGGCGCGATGTCGGCTTTCCCGCACGCCGTGACGCAAAATCTCGTTCTGAAAAAAGGCGATACGCTCGTCACGGGAGCGGCAGGAGAAGTGTGGGGCTACCACAGCGAGCTGGAGCGGACGATGTTTGTCCAGGAAGCGAGCAAAGAGCAGGAAACGTATTTTCAATACATGCTGGAAGCCCAGGACGTCGCTTTTCAACACATCAAGCCGGGTATCCCGATGTCGCAGGTGGAAGAAGCTGTGCAAGCCTATTTTAAAGAAAAAAATATTCAGCATCTGACCGCACACCATACAGGACATGCGATCGGGCTGCTCGGTCATGAAGCGCCGTTTTTTGACCTGGGCGACCATACGATTATTCAGCCAGGCATGGTGTTGACCGTAGAGCCGGGAATATACGTGCGCGGCCTGGGCGGATTCCGCCATTCGGACACGGTGGCTGTTACGGCAGATGGCATCGAGATGCTGACGTACTATCCGCGCGACCTGGCCTCGCTGATTTGCGTGTAGACGCCAGCCACTCGGCAAACGCATCATGTATGCACGAGAGGCACTTACAAAAGAACACCTTCGCTCCTGCTTTGGGCGAGGTGTTCTTTTGATGTTTGGCTGCGCTCTTTCTGAGGCCATTGCTTTTGGTTCCAAGGACAGTGCCAGATCATGTTTTCCTTTGACGTAGCCTGCGGGGTGCAGCATGTCGATAATCGGTTTGGCTTTCAGACCAGGAACAGCTGTGCTGCCGATATGGTGGATGGTGACGAGATTGTCTTGAAACACATTCCGCAGCAGTTCGGCCTCCTTGGCAAATTGTGCAGCCCAACGCGGGTCATAAGGATGTACTTCGATTTTTCGCACGACAGACTCATTCGTTTCGGCGGCGAGGTTATTTTCGTTCGTGACAGAAAAAGGCCCGGACTTTCTGGATGTGCCAAAGGTCCGGGCCTTTTTATTCGTTTATCGCGTTTATTTCCGATTAGGCGACCATTCGCTAGGCGCCGATCCGGACGCTTGGTTCAGCGGTGCGGCTACTTGCACACGCGCTGGGTTGGTCACTTCCAGCGTAATCATCGATGTGACGACCGCTTGCATGGTCACGATCAGGTACGTTCAAAAAAAGATGGCTTTCCAATTGGGTAATTCCAACGAAAATCGTTTCTCCTTCTTGTTCTCGATGGCTCTATTATACGATTCGCGCAGAACGGCAGGCAAAGTCGCCATTTCCGCATTTTGGGCGATTTTCCGGCGGGAAAGGGCATGGCGGGCAAGCCACTTTTCGCGCTCGTGTTGTATGTAGCTCGCACTCGCTGGCAATCGCCCGCACGTCATGTTCGAAAAATCTCTGGAAAAAAACCCGCACTGCGCGAGGCTTTTATGGTTTAATCTACGGTATCAGATTGCGTATGGCATGCCGTGTCCCGCGGCAGCGAAAGGAAGTCGTTAGCATGAGTCAGGCCAACATTTTGCTGATTGAAGATGAAAAGAAAATTGCCCGCCTGCTGAAGCTGGAGCTGGAATACGAAGGATATGAAGTGACGGTCGCAGAGGATGGAGCAGCCGGATTGGACTGTTTCAAAAGCGCAGCGTGGGATTTGGTCCTTTTGGACGTGATGATCCCGCGACTGAGCGGGATGGAGGTGCTGCGGCGGATTCGCACGTCAGACACCTTGACTCCGGTCATTTTGGTGACCGCCAGAGACTCGCTGCCCGACAAAGTCAGCGGACTGGATTTGGGGGCGAATGATTACATCACGAAGCCGTTTGCCATCGAGGAGCTGCTTGCCCGGATTCGCGCGTGCTTGCGCATGGCTGGGGCGCGAAAAAAAGAAGAGGAAGAGGCGCCGCTGCGCGTGGGCGATTTGTTTGTCGACGAGAAGAAACGGCTCGTCATGCGCGGCGAATCGCCAGTGGAGTTGACGCCGCGAGAGTTCGATCTGCTCGTCTATCTGGTGCGGCATGTCAACCAGGTACTCGGCCGGGAGCAAATTTTGAACGAAGTGTGGGGCTACGACTACTACGGCGATACGAATATCGTCGATGTGTACATCCGTTATTTGCGCAAAAAGCTGGACGATCCTGCTCATCCTCCGCTCATCTCGACGGTGCGGGGAATCGGGTATTCGCTGAAGGAGTAGAAGGGATGACGATTCGCAGCAAAATTCATCTGTTTTCAACCGTGTGGCTCGTGCTCGTGCTGTGTATTATCAACACCTCGATCTACTGGCTTTTTTACAAGCAAATGACCGGGCTGGAATTGGAGCGGCTTCAACTGCAGAGCGAAAAAATCGCGCAGCGGCTGCATGAAGCAGGCAGTCAGGCAGATGCGACTGAGCTTTTGCAAGCGTATTTGGCGCCGATTGAGATGATCCGTATCGTGAATCAACAGTCGCATCCGGTAGTGACAGCGACGAAAGATGTGGACTATGCCAGCTGGCGACCTGTATACAGTGCGCAAGAAACGTACCAGGTTGTGGAAAAGGCTGGCGTGCTGCATGCTGTCGGGCAGGTGCCGATGATTGCGGGTGACGGCAGCGTCATGTCTCTGGAAGTAACCACGGGCTTGTCGCACGTACAGGAAACGATGCAAACATTGCTCATCGTGCTGCTGGTCGCTTCGCTCGTCGTCTTGCTGCCGTCGTTTCTTGCCGGCCGGATGCTCGCAAAACTCATCGTGGAGCCGATCCGCTCCCTGATTCGCACGATGGAAGAAATCCAGAAAAAAGGCCAGTTCAAAAAGTTGGAGCTGCCAGTCAAATCCAACGACGAGCTGTACCAGATGGGGGATACGTTCAACAAAATGATGGACATTCTCCAGCTGCATTTCACGAAGCAGCAACAGTTCGTCCTCGATGCGTCCCACGAGTTGAAGACCCCGCTCACCGTGATCGAAGGATATGCGACCATGCTGAAAAGATGGGGGATGAACAAGCCGGAGCTGTTGGAAGAGTCTGTCGAGGCGATCTATTCCGAAGCGGTGCGGATGAAAAAGCTGACGCGGCAAATGCTGATGCTGGCGAACCCGGACGAGGAAGCCAATCTGGATATGCGGGCAGTAGACGTGGTCGAGCTATGCGAAGAGACGAGCAAATGGATGAGGCGCACCTACGAGCAGGAAATCCGCGTCGAGGCGCAAAGCGCAGCGGTGTACGCGCTCGCTGACGAGTCAAGGCTCAAGCAGCTGCTGGTGATTTTGCTCGACAATGCGCTGACCTACAGCCAAAAGGCTATTCGAATCGAGATCGCCGAACAGCGAGACACGGTGAGCTTGTCTGTGATCGACCAGGGAGTGGGCATACCGGAAGAAGACCTTGTCCATATTTTCGACCGCTTTTACCGCGTGGACAAAGCGCGGGCAAGAGATACAGGCGGCACAGGACTGGGTCTGTCCATTGCCAAGCGCATTGTCGATGTGCACAACGGCAGGCTGGATGTCCAGAGTGAAGTCGGGGCAGGCAGCCGTTTTACGGTGACGTTGCCCAAAGCAGCCCGAGAGAAAGCGGGGGAGAACGGTTGAAACAAAGACGTGTGTGGTGGCTCTTGGCCCTGCTCTTCGCAGCGGCAGCTGTTTTCGCTCTCTCCCGGATTGCTGGAGGAGAGCCGGAAGCAGGGCGCACGATCCGGGAAGTGGAGGAGTCTCTATCCGCTCGCTACGGCAAAGTCATTTCCGCTTTGGAGAAGACCGGGGAGGCAGGCAGAGAGGTATATGTCGGGACAGTGGAAAATGAAACGGGAACGTACCAGGTTGTCGCGGACGCCGAGACGGGACGGGTGATACGGATTACCCCTCTGGCGAAAAAGCAGACACCCCCGGACAAGACCGTACAGCCCGTGGACGAAAGCAAGGAAACCCCTCCTGTACCACCTGCGAACAACGAGCTTGCCAAAAGCGGAATCTCACTCGATCGGGCCAAACAAATCGCGCTGCAACAAGTGGCCGGGACGTTTGACAGCATCGAAGTAGAGCATAAAAACGGCGCAACCGTCTACGAGGTAGAGATCAAAACCGCCGAAAACCGGGAAGTGAAAGTAAGCATCGATCCGCTGACGGGACAGGTTTTGTCGATCATGTGGGAGGATTAAGTCCGTTCTCAGCAAATTTTAATCTTCTTCTCTCTGTTCGCTCATCTGCGTCTTGTAGCATGAAGACAGCAGAGAAAAAGGAGAGAATTTCCATGAAAAAAATCGTCATGTTAGCAGCAGGTATCATGCTCGTAGGAAGTTTTAGCGTCACAGCCTTGGCGAAGACGCATCAGCACGTTCCTCAGCCGAATCAGCAGGCTATGCCCGTCTTTTTGGAAGTAGATGAAGATGTCCCGGCAGACTGGGCGAAGCAAGTACGCCTTACTTCCGAGCAGGCACAAAAAATCGCGCTCGGCGTCCAACCCGGAGTGATCAAGGAGTGGAAGCTGGATCGCGCGGGAACGGCGCTCGTGTACAAAGCGGAAGTCGTCCAAAACTGGAAGGAGACCGATGTGTACGTCGATGCCGTAACCGGGCAGGCGTGGCGCGAGCATGATCCGGCCCGCAAGCAGCAGCTGGTGAAGATCACCGCAGAGACAGCTCAAAAGATCGCCTTGTCCAAAGTGAACGGAAGCATCAAGAAAATCAAGCTGGATGAAGACGATGGACAGTACGTGTACGAGGTGGAAGTCCGTACCTCTAACCGCCAGGAAGCGGAGCTGGAAATATCGGCTACCACAGGCGACATATTGAGCATGGAGTGGGACGACTAAGTTTGTTGCGGCGCCGGAAGCCGATCTTTGTTTGCAAACAAAGGTCGGCTTCTGGAATTTTCCTTGGGAATATCCGCTATTCCATGGTATAATTTTGACGCCAATATACGACTAAGGAGTATGGATGATGGAAAAAAAGCTAATCTTCGGTCATAAAAATCCAGATACGGATTCCATTTGCTCGGCGCTCGTTTACGCTGATCTGAAAACCAAGCTCGGCGACAATGTAGAGCCGGTTCGCCTCGGTGTCATCAGCAGCGAGACAGCGTTCGTCTTGAACTACTTCCAGGTAAAAGAGCCGCGTCTCGTGGAAACAGTAGGAAATGAAGTCAACGAAGTCATTCTCGTCGACCACAATGAACGTCAACAAAGCGCAAACGACATCGAGCAGGTGCAAGTAGTCGAGGTAATTGACCATCATCGCATTGCGAACTTCGAAACGAGCAACCCGCTGTACTTCCGTGCAGAGCCTGTCGGTTGCACGACTACGATTTTGAAAAAAATGTACAAGGAAAACGGCGTGGACATCCCGAAAGAAATCGCGGGCCTGATGCTATCTGCGATCATTTCCGACACGTTGCTGCTGAAATCCCCTACCTGCACCGCGCAAGATGTTGCGGCAGCTCACGAACTGGCTGAGATCGCAGGCGTGGACTTGCAAGCATACGGCCTGGAAATGCTGAAAGCAGGCGCTGACCTGAGCGACAAAACAATCGCTCAACTGCTCTCTTTGGATGCAAAAGAATTTCAAATGGGCAGCGCGAAAGTGGAAATCGCCCAAGTAAACGCCGTGGACGTCAACGATGTACTGGCCCGCCAAAGCGAGCTGGAAGCAGCGATCTCCGCGATCATTGCGGAAAAAGGTCTGGACCTGTTCGTCTTCGTGGTGACAGACATCTTGAACAACGATTCCGTTGCGCTGGCGCTCGGCAAAGCAACCGAGGCAGTAGAAAAAGCGTACAACGTTACGCTCGCAGACAACAAAGCGGTTCTCAAAGGCGTTGTATCCCGCAAGAAGCAAATCGTTCCTGTACTGACAGATACGTTTCAAGCTCTGTAATTGTTAGAAAAAAGCAAGCTGCCCGGACACATTGGTCTGGGCAGCTTTTTTCATGCATTCAAAACGGATTGTTGTTGTGCTGTTGCAAATGATGCATCGTCTGGTGAGCATAGGCGTCGTCGCTGTAGTGGTGGACGGCGTGCTTGTCTCTGGCCCGCAAGCTGACAGACCCTGTAAAAAAGAAGGCCGCGATGAAGGTGGCTGCTACTGCGATGAGAAAATAGAGCAAAAGACATTCCCCCTTTTCACAATGGCTTGCTTTTACAATAACATTATTTTCCTGCTGCTACTACTGTTGACTTTGCCGGTGCGTAAATGTGTACGATGAATTTGTCAGGAGGGATACACGATGGAATATACCGTGCAAAAGCTGGGTCTCCTGGCAGGTGTCAGCACCCGGACATTGCGTTACTACGATGAGATTGGCCTTCTCAAGCCGGCGAGAATCAATTCATCCGGGTATCGTATTTACGGGCAGGCAGAAGTGGATCGGTTGCAGCAAATTTTGTTTTACCGCGAGCTTGGTGTCAGCCTGGAGGAGATCAAGGAAATCATGAGTTCTCCCACCTTTGATGCGGAGCGGGCACTGCGGGAGCACCGGGAGAAGCTGTTGGAAAAACGGGCGCAGCTGGATCGGCTGATTGCGAATGTCGATCTGACTTTGGCGCAGCGAGAGGGGACGAAAACAATGACAGACAAACAGAAATTCGAAGGCTTCAAACAGCAGTTGATTCACGACAACGAGCAGCAGTACGGCGAAGAAATCCGGGCCAAGTACGGCGACGAGCGAGTAGAGCGTGCCAATCGGAAAATCAAAGAGATGAGCGAGGAAGAGTATGCGCAAGTCGAGCAATTGAACGAAAAGCTGCACGCGACGCTGAAGCAAGCGTTTGCCAGCGGCGATCCGGGCAGCGAGCTGGCCCAGCAGGCAGCCGATTTGCATCGCCAGTGGCTCAGCTTTTACTGGGACAGCTACAGCAAGGAGGCGCACGCAGGCGTGGCTCAGATGTATGTCGATGATCCGAGATTTACGGCTTACTACGACAAGGAGCAGCCTGGCCTGGCAGCATTCCTGCGCGACGCTGTCGTCATTTACACACAAGCCTAATGACTAGCGAAAAACTTCCCCTGAACCGCGCATGCTTTTGGCGGTTCGGGGGAGTTTTTTTGTTTGGGCGCTATTTTTCTTTGTGTTTGTTATGTTATATAATTGTTCATCATCTGATACAAAATGCAAAGAGAGGAGCACTCTGGTGGAATCAATACAGACGATCATTGGAGCAAACTTGGAGACGATTCGCAAAAAGCGGGGCTTGAGCCTCGATAAAGTAGCGGAGCTGACGGGCGTAAGCAAAGGCATGCTGCACCAGATTGAGCGCGGCGATTCCCAGCCGACGGTGACGACCTTGTGGAAAATGGCAACAGGTCTGCAAGTGTCGTTCTCATCGCTGTTGAAGGCGCCGGACAGTGCCGTTTCTTTTGTGTCAATCGCAGACGTGTCGCCCATCATCGAAGACAACGGCTTGTGCCGGGCGTATTTGCAGTTTCCTTTTGATCCGATGACCAAGCTGGAAATGTTTCGCATCGAGCTTGACCCGGAGGCAAGCTACTCGTCGGCTCCACACAATGAAGGCGTCTACGAGTACATTACCGTCAGCGCGGGCGAGTTTTGCCTGAAAATCAAGGACGAGCTGTTTCGCATGTCGGAAGGAGACGGCATCCGTTTTGCCGGAAACGTTCCCCATATGTACAGCAATGAAGGCGAAAAGCAAGCCGTCATTCAGGTCGTGATGTATTACGCAGAGCCTTAGCTATAACCATACCTGTCGTTCATTTAACGAAAACGTGTAAAAGGAAAGGAGCAAAACTGATGCAGCGATTAAAAGAAAGCGCGCAGAAAGTGCAAGCGAGATTGCAACAATTGGGGTATGACAATCAGGTGGTCGAACTGCCGGACAGCACCCGCACAGCAGCGGAGGCAGCGCAAGCGATCGGATGCGAGGTCGCGCAAATTGCCAAGTCGATCATTTTTCGCCGGAAGACGACGGACAAGCCTGTTCTGGTCGTGGCAAGCGGCACAAACCGGATCGACGAAAAGCTGCTCGCGCAATGGATGCAGGAGAAGCCGGGAAAAGCAGATGCCGATTTTGTGCGCGAAAAAACCGGATTTGTCATCGGCGGTGTCTCGCCCGTCGGACATCTGGAACCGATTGAGACGTGGATTGATGAGGATTTGCTTCGCTTCGAAGTCATCTGGACGGCTGCCGGGCATCCGAACGCTGTTTTTTCGCTGACGCCAAAGCAACTGGTACAAATGACGAATGGCGAAGTAGCGCGCATCGCTTCCCGCCCGTAACCAGCCAAGAAACGGCAAAGCCCTCTCGAATCCGGGCACGATCAATGGTAAAGTGGAAATATTCACACGATATCAAGTTGGCAGGGGGAGAAAAATCGATGCAACCTACTGAACCGATTTCCTTGGGACACCGCATCCATCTGATTGACGGCTTTGACATGGGATGGGCGGAGCGGACGGGAACGTATGTAATAGCAGAGGAACAATTGACGCTTGTCGAGACAGGGCCAAGCCCGTCCGTGCCGTACATTGTGGCAGGATTGCACAAGCTCGGCTTTTCGCCGGAGCAAGTCAAATACATCATCGTGACGCACATTCATCTGGATCACGCGGGCGGGGCAGGCTTGTTTTTGCGCGAATGCCCGCAGGCCAAAATCGTGGTGCATCCAAAAGGAGCGCGCCATCTGGTGGACCCGAGCCGCTTGATTGCGGGAGCGAAAGCCGTTTACCAGGACGATTTCAACCGCCTGTTCGATCCGATTGTGGCGATTCCCGAGGAGCGAATCTTGGTGCGAAAAGACGGAGACACCTTGCCGATCGGGCCGAACTGTGTCCTTGAATTTTTGGATTCGCCCGGCCATGCGAACCATCATTTCAGCATTTACGATCCGGTTAGCCGCGGCATGTTCACAGGTGATACAGCGGGCGTTTTTTATCCGCAACTCCAAAAAGACGGATTGCATTTCGTTTTGCCGTCCACGTCTCCAAACCAGTTCGATCCGCAGGCGATGCTTGCGTCTATCGAGCGTTTTCGCAAGCGCGAACTCCAGCGTATCTACTTCGGGCATTTTGGCATGACGGAAGAAGTGGAGGACGTCTATCGGCAAGTGGCAGAGTGGCTTCCCGTATTCGTGGCAGAAGGCGAGGCGGCCGTTTCCGCCGGGCTTGGCACGGAGCAATTGGGGGACAGGCTGTTCGCTCTTGTCAGCCAGCATCTGCAAGCGCGCGGCATTGCCGAGCAGCATGAAGTGATGAACGTCCTGCGACTGGATTTGCAGGTGTGCGCGATGGGAATTATCGATTACTTGCACAAGCGCAAGCAGTAATTTTCGTCGGTTAGGCAAAAGGCTGCTGCAGGTTGACGGGCAGCCTGGACCTGCGTTTTGCTGCAAAATGACGCATTCTTTTTTTGGCCAAGGAATGCTATGATGGTGGGTGAGTCTTAGCTTGCAGGTACAAACAACTGAATACAGCAAGCAGGTGCCTCGTCTGTCATGGACGAGGTGAAAAGGGAAGCCGGTGCAAATCCGGCGCGGTCCCGCCACTGTAAAGCGGCTGTCGCAAGCCGCAAGCCAGGAGACCTGCCTGTTTGCATGATGTGCCTGCGCCTTCGCGGAAAGGTTCGGCCCGTTCAGGACTTTTTGGCGTGACCAGATCGTCCTGGCAAGTCGACCCTTTTGTTTCCCGCTGGAAGCGAAGGGGTTTTTCTATGCTAAGAATCAACCAGTTGCCCAGAAAGGAAGTTATACATATGAAACGTTCGTGGAAACTGCTCATGCCCCTGGTCATTGCTGCAAGCTTGGTCGGCTGCACAGGCAATGGCAACACGCAAACAGCCCCTGCTCCAAAGACAGAGGCGCCACAGACAACACCACAGGAAACAACGGCCAAAGCCACTGTCTACCCGCTGACGGTCAAAGATTCGACGGGAAAAGAAGTGACCTTGCAAAAAGAGCCGCAGCGGATTGTCTCCACCTCTCCAGGTGAAACGGAGATTTTGTTCGCACTCGGCCTGAACGACCGGATCGTCGGGGTGTCCGACTACGACGATTATCCGGCAGAAGCTGCCACGAAGCCGAAAGTGGGCGGTGTCGTCAAGCCGAGCGAAGAGGCGATTCTCGCCCAGTCGCCTGATCTGGTCATCGGCGGAATCTCGATGGATGAGCCTGTCGCTGCGAAGCTGAAAACGTTAGGCATGCCTGTTTACGTGACTCACCCGCAAAAAATGGATGAGATATTTGACAACATTTTGGCGATGGGTGTCATTACAAACAGACAGGAGCAGGCGGAAAAAGTAGTCGCAAGCATGAAGCAGGACATCGCGCGCGTGCAGGAAGCGGTCAAAGCGGTGAAGCCGGAAGACAAGAAAAAAGTGTACCTGGAGTTTTCGCCGGGCTGGACGGTGGGCAAAGGGGAATTTCTGGATGAGCTGATCTCACTGGCAGGCGCGACAAACATTGCCGCTGATACCCAAGGGTGGAACCCGATCAGCGAAGAAAAGATTTTAAAAAGCGATCCTGACGTCATTTTGTATGCAAAAGGCATTACGGACGACAAGACAGGGAAAAAGCTGGAGGACATCATTGCGAACCGCAACGGCTGGGACAAGATGAAGGCGATCCGCGACAAGCAGATTTTCGGGATGGAGCAAAATTTGCTTTCGCGCCCGGGACCGCGGATTACCCAAGGTTTGATCGAGGTAGCCAAAGCGATTTACCCTGATCTGGTGAAATAAAATGAAGAAGCAGTTGCTTTTATGGGGAGGAGCCAGCAGTCTGATCCTGCTGGCATCGGCGGTAGTCAGCATTTCGATGGGAGCGGCATCGCTTCCGCTTTCGCAAGTATGGCTGATCTTGTTGCATCAGCTCCCCGGCATGTCGGACTTGGTTGCCGTGACATGGCCGGATTCGTCCGAGCAAATCGTGATGAAAGTGCGTTTTCCCCGCGTCATCCTGGCGATCCTGGTAGGGGCTTGCCTGTCGCTTGCGGGCGCCGGATTTCAAGGGGTGCTGCGCAATCCGCTCGCAGACCCGTTTACGATGGGAGTGGCATCCGGAGCTGCTGTCGGTGCCGCTTTTCTGATCCTGTTTGGCTTGCAATTCGCTTTTCTCGGGGAATGGAGCACGCCTGTGGTCGCCTTTTTGACGGGGCTGTGCAGTCTGTGGATTGTACTGTCGCTGGCGAAGACGCAGGGCAAGCTGCAAACAGAGACGCTCATTTTATCCGGGGTCGTCATTCAGGCGTTTCTCGGTTCGCTCGTCTCTTTTATGGTGTCCTTGTCGAACCAGACGGTGAACGAAATCGTCTTTTGGCTGATGGGCAGCTTGTCGTTTCGCGGCTGGGCTTTTACGTATGTGCTGATTCCGTATGTGCTGATCGGCGTAATCGTGCTGGTTGGCTATGCCCGCTCCTTGAACCTGTTTGCCCTGGGTGAGCGTCAGGCGGCGCATCTGGGCGTCAATGTCGACAAGACGAAGCTCATTATTTTGCTCGTATCGACTTTGTTGACGGCGGCAGCGGTTTCGATCTCAGGGATCATCGGCTTCGTTGGCCTCGTCGTACCGCATCTGGTGCGGATGCTGGTCGGGCCGGATCATCGCATCCTGCTGCCGATGTCGGCGATTGGCGGCGGCATCTACGTCCTGTGGGCGGATACGCTGGCGCGGATGCTGCTCGTTCCTACGGAAATCCCGCTCGGCGTCGTGACCGCGTTTTTGGGAGCGCCGTTTTTCGCCTATTTGTTGAAGCAAAACAAACGAACCGGAAGGAGGTAGCTACGATGATCCACGTACGAGGTTTGCAAAAAGCTTACCAGGATGTATCGGTTTTAACAGAAATCGATTTTGACGTGAAGCGGGGCGAGTTTTTCGGCATCATCGGTCCGAATGGCAGCGGCAAATCGACGCTGCTGAAAATGATCTCCAGCGTCATTGCCCCTGATGCGGGAGAGATTACGCTCGCTGACAAGCCGCTTGCCCGCTATACGCGCAAAGAGCTGGCTCGTGTTCTCGCCGTACTGGAACAGGAAGGGCTGCCTCCTGTCGGTTTCCGTGTCCGCGAAGTGCTGGAGATGGGACGCTTCCCTTATCAAAACTGGCTCGGTGAGGAAAAGGATGACGTCACGCCGCTGATCGAGGAAATCATGCAGCTGCTGGGGCTTGTGCCGCTGGCGGAGCGCACGCTGGATCAGCTGAGCGGCGGGGAGAAGCAGCGCGTGGCTTTGGGCAAGGCGCTCGTGCAAAAACCGCAACTGCTGCTGCTGGACGAACCGACTACGTACCTCGATATCGGTTACCAGATTCAACTGATGGATATTGTCCGCAAGTGGCAAAAGACGACGCAAGTGACCGTCGTGGCAGTTCTGCACGACTTGAATCTGGCGTCGCTCTACTGCGACCGCATCCTGATGCTGCACAAAGGAGTGCAGATTGGGGTAGGAACGCCGCAAGACATGCTGCAAACGGACAAGATTGAAGCGGTGTACGGGACAAGACCGATCGTCATGGAGCACCCTGTCCATCATTTGCCGCAAATCATGCTGCAATCCCGGGCGTAAGGAGACGTTGGAATGATCGTACTTGTGACAGGCGGTGCGCGCAGCGGCAAGAGCACGTTTGCGGAAACATATGCGGCTCATCTGGGAAAAGCAGGCGTCTATATCGCCACCGCGCAAGCTTTTGACGAGGAGATGCGCGAGCGGATCGCAAGGCATCGCGCGCGAAGACAGCAAAGCGGCTTTCTGTGGGAGACAGTCGAGGAGCCTTATGCACTCGCTGACGTGATTCGCTCGTTGCAGCAGCGAGACGAGTTCAAGCAAAATCAGGCAGTCGTGCTGGTTGATTGCCTGATCGTCTGGCTGTCCAACTGGCTGATCCGCCACGAACAGGAGCAGGCAGTGGAACGCACGCTTGCACAGGTAGATGAGCTGATTGCAGCGCTGCAACATTTTCCCGGAACGATTTTGTTCGTTACGAATGAAGTCGGAGACGGACTGGTTCCGGAATATCCGCTGGGACGCATGTTCCGCGATTTGGCGGGCCTGATGAACCAGCGCATGGCGGCGGCAGCCGATCAGGTTTTCCTGCTCACGGCAGGCATTCCGCTGGAGATCAAAAGCAAGGCGTTTCGCTTTTAAGCAGGGGAAAAGACGGTTCGAGTCGTCTTTTTCCCTTTTTTATGCTATAATATAAGAAAAGCAATGGAAGGGATCAGGATACCATGCGTCCCCATAGGACGATCTGGAAACGTTTTGACCTCTCCTACATCTAGCTTCGTAGTAGTCGATCGTCACTTGGACGACCAATCTACTACGAAAGCGAGGCCCTTTGTATGAGTAGCGACTTATACTTGCGATGTTCCTCCGTAGTCGGTTGGTCGTCTGTGCCAAAACCGACAAAAATGCGAGGAATCGATGATGAGGAGAGCGCTGCAATTTGTTCAACGTTACGGTATGATTTTGTTTGGAGCTTGTTTGCTGGCATTTGCGTATTATCACATTAACTTTCAGAACCATTTGTCTGAAGGTGGCTTTGTTGGTTTGGGCCTGTTGGCCAAATACGTCTTTGACCTGTCGCCAGCGTTAATGGTGCTGCTGTTGGATATCCCGCTGTTTTTGGTTGCCTGGTTAGTGAGAGGGCGACAATTCATCTGGGATACGATTTTTGCCTCTTTGGCTTTTACCGGGTTTTACGAGCTGTTTGAGCAGTATTCCCCGATTGTCATGGACATGAGCAGAATGATGCCCCTGGCTTCTGTACTGTCAGGCGTATTGACCGGACTCGGCACGGGACTGGTTTTGCGCTACGGAGCAGCGACGGGCGGCGACGACATTTTGTCCCTGTTGCTCAGCAAGTATACGGGATTGTCCATCGGTACGATTTTCTTGTTGCTGGACGTGATGGTTTTGTGCCTGTCGTTCTGGTATGTGCCGATGAAAGAGATGCTGTACACCATTTTAGCTGTAGTCATTTCCAGCCAAGTGATTACCTGGACGGTCAAATCCGGAACAGGAATCGCCGTAGAGGAAGAGGCGCACGCTCATGGCAACGTCTCTGTGACGCACCAATGAAAATGAGTAATCCAGTTGAAAAACATGCCTATACACATGCGCGAAAAAGGCCAAGTCGGGTTAGCTGTCGACTTGGCCTTTTGCCATTTCTACGTACATAACTATATGGCGAAGTAGTGGATACTAACCCTTACGAGAGTTTTGACGGAAAGGACGGGGGAGCAATGAGCGATCGTTTTTTTGGCAACTACAAAGCGTTCGTGGTCATCCCGGCAAAAGAAAAGGGAGCGGGGCCAAAAGCGTTTGATCCAAGCGATTACAGCCGCCATTTCATCCTGACGTTTTCCTTGTACGATTCGCTGATTACGTGCTGGAAGGAAGCCGGGAAGTTCAAGGTTCAGCCGCGGCAAGGCTTGGCTCGTGTCATCGATGCGTTTAACCTCAAGCACGACGGAACGGCTTACTTGCAAATGCTGGAGATGGAGGACGACCAGCCGTATTTTGTGCTGGCGTTATCTTGCAAGTCGGCCGCCGATCACGAGCAAGCAGCGATTAACCGGATTACGCAGCTGCTGGAAAAAGATTTCGCCACGGATCTGTTGATCGGGGAAACGTGGTACCAGCTGATCGGCGCCAAAGGCAAATTCGAGCGGAAGCTGTTCTCCTACAACATACAGCCTTATGCTCAACCTCCGAAGTAGTCGGCGAGTCCATCCGCGATGGCTTGCGCGGCTTTTTCCTGGTACGAGGACGTGCGAACGAGCGCTTCGTCTTTTGGATTCGATAAAAAGCCCAGCTCCACGAGCACGGACGGCCTGTCGTTTTCCCGCAGGACGTGGTAGTCGCCGTAGGAGATGCCGTTGCTTTTCAAGCCTATGCCGCTTGCCAGGCGCGATTCGATGCTGCGGGCGAGGTCGTAGTCTTTGTTTTGCGCATAAAAAAAGGTCAAGGTGCCGCTGTTTGGCTTGGTCGAAGAATTGTAGTGGATGCTGACGAAGGCGTCTGCTCCCCGCGCCTCGCTGATCGCCACCCGCTGCGAGAGCGAAGGCTTTTCCGCATCGCTCGTCCGCGTCAAAATGACCTGCGCCCCGCGCTGCCGCAACTTGCTCGCCAACAGCGCCGTAGTTTTCTGGTTCAGCGTCTTCTCTTCGGTGTTCCACTTCGTTCCGAGCGTTCCTACATCGCTTCCGCCGTGCCCCGGATCAAGCACGATGACTTTGCCCCGCAGTCCGCCTGACTTGTTGCTCTTGCTAGTGGCTGGACTGCTTTTTCCTTCCTGGATGTAACTCGACGATACCCAGCCTGTTTTGCCATCGGCGGTTCTGGCCTGGAGCCAGTCTGCTTGCCTGTTGACGATCTCTACCTGCGTGCCTGCGGACAGCACGTGCAAAATGTCATGCGTAAGTCCGGGACCTTTGCGCATGCGCAGCGCATCGGCTGTCACGAAGCCTGTTTTTTTGCTGCCAGCAGCTGATGGGGCTTGCACGGATGTGCCTGAGCTTTTCGCAGGGGAGGAGGCGGTGCCAGCCGCGCCTTTTTGCAAGTAATAGCCGGCAACCCAGCCGCTCGTGCCCTGGTAGTTGATTTTCACCCAGCCATGCGATTCGTCCGAGATGGTCACGGATGTACCGTACTTCAGCGTCGCAACGACGGACGACTGCAAAGCTGGTTCGCTGCGGACGTTCAGGGAGGTCGCAACGACTTTGGCTTGCGCTTGCGCTGCTTGTGCCGGCTCCGTGAAAGCGGCCACAGCGAAACATACGGTCAGCGCGCCGAGCAGGAACGCTGTTTTGCTTGTTCGTTTCATGATGTCTACCTCTGGTCATCGATTGTCAGTTGCTCTTTGGACAATGATAAAGGGAAAAGCAGCCTGCCAGTAGGGCATTTTTTCCTGATTTTGCTTAGGAAATTAGTGGAGGGGAGGAACGTATCGCGCCAAAGCGTTCGCGGCTGACTCAGCCATGCGCTTTTTCAGCTGATCGTTCTCGACCACTTTGACCCGCAAGCCGAGAAAGCGCAGCCGGGACAAAATAAATTCTTGCTCGTCCTGCAAAAAGCGCAAGGTGATCGTGTATTCATGTGTGTCCGGGTCGTAGGCGACGTCTTTGTCAAAGCAGGAAAAGGCGTACAAGATGCGTTGCAGCTCGTTATTGTAGCGGCGCACGACCAAGATTTTCGCCGATTTTTTGCGCGCCGCCAGTTTTCCGGCAATGACAGGCAAAAAGCTGTCGTACCACTCGTCCTCGATGTAGATTTCCTTGATGGACTGGATGAGCGAGAGTGGCGTGGTAAGCAGTTGATTGGAATCGACTGTCAACCAGATCAGATACCAGTCTTTTTTGACCAGGGAATACTCCAGCTTGTACGGGACGCCGCGCTGCTTGCGGAAAGCCGGGCCTTTTCGGGTAGCGCTATGAACCAAAATGTGATTTTTGCCGAGAATGATGCGGCGCAGCTTGCGGATGAGCGGATGCCAGACTTGCTTGGTGGACGCGCCCGCTTTTTCCACAAACGATGCTTGATCGGCCGATCGTTCGTGCGTGGCGGTCAGTTGCTGGAGCTTTTGCAAAGTATCGGCTGCAAAAAAGTGGGCGGCGGCCGGGTGGGCAAGCATCATGGCAAGCCACGCTTTCTCGTGCGACGTCACCGGATACAGGCCCGCTTCGTCCAGCCGCGCAACAAGCTGGTAGTTGTGTATTTTATCAAACAGATTCATAGTAAGCGAGCAGCTCCTCCCATTCTTTTTGAAACTGCCTGCGCAAAAAAGCTGGTGCAAGCACTTCGCAACTGGAACCGAAGCTGCGAATCCAGGGCGTGATCTCCTGCGTGCCGTTGACTGTGATCTCGTACACGAAGTTGTCCCTGGTTTCTTCCGTGATGCTGCCCCACTGACCTTGCGCCTCGACTCTTTCCTTGATGAAAGAATGCGGCGTGTGCTTGGGGTGGAAGAAGCGCAGCCTGATCGTCACGGGATCTCCTGTGTCGATGAGCCAACTCGTCTGGATTTGCTTGTCTACGCGCTCCCGCATGCGGGCAAAAGCGTCAGGATGGGCTTGTTTGCCGAGAGCGAGCTGGGTCATTCCTTCCACGCGGTATTTTTTCAGCGGGCCATTTTCGCTTTCCTGCGCGAGCAAATACCAGCGCCCGTACTGATGGTCAAAAATGACCCGCAACGGGTACACGTTTTGCGGCTTTCCTGACGAATCGCGCTGGAAGGCCGGATTCGTATTTTGCGAATCGTAAAATTTGCTGCGCTTGGGCGTGAAATAGCAAAATTCAACCATTTGCTGCTTGGTGATCGCAGCGGCGAGAATCAGCGCCTGCTGCTCGTCAAGAATGCGGGAAACGAAGTGATATTTGAACAAAAAGGCTTGCCAATCCTCGCGTTGCAGGCGTCTGTCCAGGAAGCGTTGTGTCTTGTGGCGCAAAAAGTAGCCGGGCACAGCAGGCAGTTGCGTGTTTGCCATGATGTCGATGAAGTCGTGCAAGTCCAATAGCTCGTCTTCTGTCAGGCAGTTCCACAGGTCTTGCGCGAAGGAATAGACGAACGGACGGGCTTCCCCGCTTTTTTGGATGACGCCGAGTTCTTCCAAGTATTTCAAATCTTGCCGCAATGTTTTTTCATCCGGAACTTCGCCAGTTGGCGTGGAGAGAAAACAATCCAGCAGCTCTTTTGTAGAGCACGGCTGTTGGCTGAGTTGCTCCAAGAGGCGGGAAAGCCGCTCCACTTCCGACTCTTTCAACGATTTGGCGTGATAGAGAAACATCAGGAAATTGTCGGTGACAGCGAAGTGGTTGTAGCGCAACTGTGTGTAGTAACCTTTCTTCTCCTCATCCGTCACGTACTGGTAGATCGTGGACTGGATTTCCTTGAGCTTTTTCACCGTTTTATCCAGCGTGTGTACGGAGATGCCCAGTCTTTGCGCCAACTGTTGCCGATTGTAGGCGCCTGCGGTCAAAAACATCAGCCTGAGCAGCTGCATTTCTTTGTCAAAGCCTTCTCTAGCCATTTACATTCATCCTTATCCGTGCCATTTTTTCCAAATTAGTCCTCATATTACGAAAGAGCAAGAGCCAAAGTCAAGTCGTAATACTTTTGCCATGTTCATCCATGCAAAAATGAGCGAAGATAACGACAGAGAGAAGGAAGGGCACGCAAAGCTTGCCCGCTGGAAGGAAGAGAGGAGAACACGATTATGAAGACGATAAACCACGGACAGCACCATCGGGAGGTTCAGCTCGGCTCTGGCTCCGTGCATGTGTTTGCCAACGATGAAGTGTTTGCCAGCTTTGGGGAACGCGTATACGAGATGGCAGAGCACAATCTGCGCATCCCGCGCAATGTGTATTTTTCTTACACGCCGGATGCCCATGTCGGAATTGGAACATGCATTGGGACGACTGCGGTCTGGAATATGCACGACGGATTTGTGTCACCGTCGATTGTCGGTTCGGATATCGGCTGCGGCATGCGTGTGCATATGACGCCGCTGCACCGGGACGACTTGCAGGACAAAAATTTGAAGCGGAAGCTGATCGAGGCGATAGAAGCGTACGTGCCGACCGCTGAGCGCGGACAAACGGACTTTACAGACATTTCGATCGAGGAAGTCGTAAAGCATGGACTGAACGGACTGCCGGCTGCTTATTTGGCGAAGCCGACAGGCGAGCCGGGAGAAGTGAGCCGATCGCTTACACACGTGGAAAAGCATACATTTGCCTTCGATCATGCGGCGTTGGCACACATTCCGGCCAAGTCGTGGCAGCGGGCGTGGGGTCAGCTCGGAACATTGGGGGGAGGAAATCACTTCATTGAAATCCAGGCGATCGAAATCGCGGAAGAAAACCGGGAGATCGCCACAGAATGGGGCTTGTTCGACGGGCAAGTCGTGATCATGATCCACTCCGGCTCCCGCGCCTGGGGAGCGACGCTGGGAAGAGATTACACGAAAAGCTTCAAGGAAGCGATGTTCAAATGGGGGATCGAGAACCCGGAGCCGAATCTGGTTTACGCGCCAATCGAGACGGCGGAAGGGCAAAGATACTTGAACCTGATGTACTCGGCGTTGAACTACGCCGTTACGAACCGCCATCTGATCGGCTACTCCGTGGAACGGGCTTTTCAGGATGTGCTGGGAAAAGATTTTTCGACCCCGGTGCTGTATGATTTGATGCACAACTACGCCCTTCAGGAGTATCACCGCAACACGCCGATGCTGATCCACCGCAAAGGGGCGACCAAGGCGCTTCCGGCAGGCCACTTCCAAAATCCGAAGGCGTACAAAAAGACCGGGCATCCGGCGCTGATCCCAGGCTCGATGGGAACATCTTCCTACATTATGGTAGGGGCAGACAGCGGAGCGAAAAACTTTTACTCGATCTGCCATGGCGCAGGACGCGTGCGCTCCCGCAAGGCTACGAAAGAAATCGTGACGATTGATCAGTTCGAGCGCGCCTTGCGGGTAGGCGAGGATGACGAAATCATGGTCAATCACCGCTCGCTCGCAGCGATTTTGGATGAATGCCCGCAAGCTTACAAAGACGTGGATCAAATTATCGATTCCGTCGTCGGGGCAAAATTGGCGTCTGTCGTAGCCAAATGCAAGCCGCTGATCGCAATCAAAGGAGTGTAGAAGAGGTGGTTCCCGGTGTCGCGCGGGGGCCATCTTTTGATTTTTCCAAAATAGGTTCGAATGTAACATAAATTGCATGGCTTGTGCAACCGATATCAAAAAGGAGACATTATAGGGGAGATAGGGGAACAAATATGGCTACATACTATTACTTCACCTGCCAAAAGTGCCGAACCCGGGGGGGAGTTTTCGGCGAACAGCCTTGGGGGTGGGGGAACTTTGACATGATCGAGTCCTTCAAGTTTCTGGCCCATCACATCCGCACTTGCGGGGAGGATTCCATCCGCGTCATCTCGGAAGATGTGGACGAATACGTCGATCAGTTGCATGGAGAATACAACACCTTCCTGGAAGAGACGAAGCATATTTTCCCGCATTCCAAAGATTGGGAGTTTCTTGATCGGTGGAAATCGCTCAAAGTCGAGGAATTGAAGGAAAAATGGGTAGAGGAAAACCGGATCGCGCATCCGGATGAACGTTTGAAGATTTGCGGTACGCTGGAGGACTTTGAAATTTTGCAGCAGCGGGCGGGGCGCATTTCTTTTTTGGCAAAGGTGCGGGACGATACGGACACGCTCTGGAAGGTGGTTGCCAGCTCGCCTGAATTGCCTGTCTTGCATCATTCCTATATCATCATAGGAGTAAGACAGGATCATCCGGAGCTGGGGAAAATCGTGGAAGTGTTCAAGATGGTTCCCCGCTCTGTAGATAAGAAAGAGAGGGAAGGCGAACGTGAAGCTTGAAGCGATCAGTGAACTGCTTGAAAAAGTACGGGAGCGCAATCCGCTTGTGCACAACATCACCAACGTTGTCGTGACCAACTTTACAGCCAATGGCTTGCTCGCGCTCGGAGCATCTCCCGTCATGGCTTATGCGAAGCAAGAAGTGGCGGACATGGCGAAAATCGCGGGATCACTCGTCCTGAACATGGGCACCTTGAGCGAGCGGGAAGTAAAGGCGATGCTGATTGCGGGCAAATCGGCCAATCAGCACCACGTTCCGGTCTTGTTCGATCCGGTAGGCGCAGGAGCAACCCCGTATCGAACCGAAACGGCACAAAAAATCGTGCGCGAGCTAGATATCGCCCTGGTTCGCGGAAATGCGGCGGAGATTGCCAACGTCATCGGGGAATCGTGGGAGATTAAAGGCGTGGACGCAGGCGAGGCAGGCGGAGATGTCGCTTCGCTCGCCAAAGCAGCTGCCGAGAAGCTGGAGACGGTAGTGGCGATCACGGGCAAGGTGGATGTCATTTCAGATGGCAGTACGGTGTACGCCATCGACAACGGCCATCCGATCTTGACCAAAGTGACGGGAACAGGCTGCCTGTTGACTTCCGTCATGGGGGCTTTTGCCGCTGTTGCCGAAAACACGTTGGCGGCTGGGGCTGCTGCGCTCGTCGCATACGGTGTGGCTGCGCAAAAAGCAGCGGAAAAATCGGCGGCAGACGGTCCGGGCAGCTTCCAGATTCAGTTTTTGGATGCGCTGTCCTCCGTATCGGCCGACGATATCCATCGGCTGGGCAAGATCGAACAGCATAAGCTGTAAGAACCGAAAGCAGACTCGTCGCTGTTCGGAAGCCGAGAAGCCGGATTTTGGCAGCAAGTTGCCTTGGGTGGGGCGGGAAGAGCAGCTTCTTCCCGTCTCACCGCTTGGGCATGTGCTTTGGGAATGAAAAAATCCCCTGTTTTCCAGGGGACGAAAATGATCGCGACTGTATGGCTATGATTAGGCTAGATAAGTTAGGGCGTAGCTGTAATTTCGCAGCGTATAGCATAAGAGCTTCTTTTGGTGCTCCGAGAGCGCTAGGAATACAAATTCTACTTGATCATTTTCAAACTTGCGGACGTAAAAGCAGGAAATCCCATGGCAGATCACTTCTCTTTTAAGCGACAGTGCAGCACGGGCGTCGGTGCATATGTGTACTTCCACGGCGTGTAACCTCCTTGGACATTCAATAGAGTACCAAAAAAAGCCAAGGAAAATCACGGGAAATATGGCGGAATTATGTCCAAGTAGTTACCGTTTTTTGTATAAAGAATGATAAGAATGACAATTCGTAAAAAGGCTACTTCATGTCGTCAGGAATACACTTCGATCGGGAAAAATAGGCGGAAATCATCGCAGCCATCCTGCCTTTTTCCGTGCTCATATCGATCTTGTCCTGCAAACAGCGCAGCAGCTCCTGATCGCAGCTGCACGAAAAGTAGCCGCGCTTCTGGTAGCAGTAGTCATGTTTTTTGCAGCAACGGTCGATATCGTCGATAGGGGCGCCTGGTCCAGAGCAGCCTGGCCCGCACCAATTTCCGTACAAACAAGGGATACGTCTTGCCCGCCGTCGTCTTCTGCCCACCTGTCATCACTCCGCAACATAGATGATTACTGGTAGCATATTGGCGGAGGGAGAAACTTGCTTTAGGCAATTCCCACAAATTTTAAAATATATCTTGTAATCGTTTGCTAGATATGATAGATTAATTCTTGCCTGAGCTGTACAGCTCGGCAAGTGATACAGATGGATGGATGTCCGAGCGGCCGAAGGAGCACGATTGGAAATCGTGTAGGCGGGGTCGACCCGTCTCGTGGGTTCAAATCCCACTCCATCCGCCATCTTGGCCCGTTGGTGAAGCGGTTTAACACAGCAGCCTTTCACGCTGTCATACAGGGGTTCGAATCCCCTACGGGTCACTTAGAAGCCCAACAACTGGTTGGGGCCCCGGCGAAAGTCGGGGTATTGTGGAGGCTTAGCTCAGCTGGGAGAGCATCTGCCTTACAAGCAGAGGGTCGGCGGTTCGATCCCGTCAGCCTCCACCATTTTCATACGCGGTCGTGGCGGAATTGGCAGACGCGCTAGATTCAGGTTCTAGTGGTGGCAACACCGTGGAGGTTCAAGTCCTCTCGACCGCATCGCTTTATCAATGAAAGGTTCTTGTTCTGCTGTTTCTGGCAGAACAGGAGCCTTTTTGCTATTTCCAAATCATGTACAAGCATTTGGCCATGCAAAACAAAAATCCCATCCATACAGAAAAAGGAGCCGGGGGACCAGCCTCCGACTCCTTTTCGCTTCTGCCGATCATGCCCCTGGCCGTTTGCGCCTGAACAGGAGGTACAGGAAAAACGGAGCGCCCACTCCGGCGGTAAATACGCCCGCAGGAATATCGAGCGGCAAGAACAGCATTCGTCCCGCCAGATCGGCAAGCAGCAGCACGATTGCGCCGATGAGCGCTGCCGTCGGGATGACGATTCCGTAGCGATTGCCGACGAGCTTTCTCGCCATATGCGGGGCAAGCAGGCCGATGAAGGAGATCGTTCCGGCGATGCCGACCGCTACCCCGGCGAGGGCGACGCTGAGCAGCATCGCGACCATTCGGCTCATCTGAAGTCTGCTGCCGAGACCGATCGCTGTTTCTTCGCCGAGCGCCTGAATGTCCAGCTCTTTCGCATACAAGAGCGACAGCGGGATCAAAGCGACGATCCACGGCCAGATGGCCTTGATATAGCTCCAGTTCGTCCCGTACAAGCTGCCCGTCATCCAGTTCAGCACCTGGGCTGCGAGATAGGCGGGGCCGCTCAGCAGCAAAAACATCGTCAAGGCGCTCATCGCCGTCGAGATGCCGATACCGATTAGCACGAGCCGGGACGGAGTGACTCCCTTTTTCCAGGCGAACGAGTAGTTGACCGAAGCAGCGGCGAATGCCCCTGCGATCGCGATGATCGGCACGTAATGAATACTGTAGCTGGTAAAGGCGGTCATAAAAGCGACCACTGCTACCGAAGCGCCGCCCGTAACGCCGAGCAGGTCCGGAGAAGCGAGCGGATTGCGGATCACTCCTTGCAGCAGGCTGCCGGAAACAGCCAATGCCGCGCCGATCAGGAGCGCCGCTACGATGCGTGGCAAACGAAACTGTGTAATAATCAGATCGCTTCCTTCGCCGTTCATGCCGACAAGCGACAGGACCACGTCCCGAATCGGAATGGATACACTGCCGAGCGACAGACAGAAGACGGCGAGGATCAAAGCCGCAACGGCAAGCGAGCTTACGATCGTCGCATTTTTCCATGTCGGACGTCTCTTCATGACTTCCTCCTTCTCGCCACGAAGATCAGGAACGGAACGCCGATCAGCGCCGTCGCCACGCCGACCGGGACTTCTTTCGGCATAAGGACGAAGCGCGCGGCGAGGTCAGCCGCTACCAGCAAAATCGCTCCGGTCAAGGCGCTGTAAGGAAGCAGCCAGCGGTGATCGCTGCCTACCGCGTATCGGCACAGATGCGGCACGATGAGTCCGACGAAGGCGATCGGTCCCGCCGCCGCTACGGAGCTGCCAGCCAGAAGGACGACTGCGAGCGCGGAGGCGGCCCGGATCAGTGTCAGCCGCTGACCGAGCGACTTGGCGTTGTCGTCGCCTAGCGCCAGCACATTGAGGGAGCCTGCGATCAGCATTGCGAGGAGCCAGCCGACGCACAAGTACGGCAGGACGAACAGCAGATGGCCCAGCTCTCGACCCGATACAGAGCCGATCATCCAGAGCAGCGCCGTTTCCAGCGAATGCTTGTGAATGAGCATAATCCCTGAGGTGACCGAGGACGCGAAGGCAGCAACAGCCGCCCCGGCCAGCGTCAGCTTGATCGGCTCGAAACCGCCGCCCCCCTGCATGCTCAGCGTATATACGAACAAGGAAGTTATCGCCGCTCCGCCGAGCGCGATCCAGATCATGCTGCTCATCGGCAGGGACGATCCGGTTAAGGCAAGTCCGATAACGATAAACAGAACGGCACCGGAATTGATCCCGAGCAGAGAAGGCGAGGCTATCGGGTTTTTCGTCAGCACCTGCATGATCGCTCCGGCAACGGCCAAGCTCGCTCCGACGGCGGCGGCGATCAGCGCCCGGGGAACACGCGTAGTCGTCACGATCAGATGCTCGTTGGAGCCGTCAAACTGTGTATAGGCGAGCCAGATGTCGCGAAGGCCGAATTGTTGCAGCCCGAACAGGACGCTGGCCAGCATCCCGAGCAGAAGGATCGCACACCCGACGGCAAGCCCGATCCATTTCCATTTCCGCCTGCGACTTTGCATCACTATCCCATTGTCCTTCACCTCTTTTCGTGTTCTGAACAAGAAAAAAACCGGCGTCAGCTTCAAGCCGACGCCAGCCAGCGTTTATGTTACTTCACTTCGAAATAAGCGGCCAGCTCATCGAGCAGCAAGTTCGCCGCCTTGTAGCCGCCTGCCGAGTTCCAGATCGCCTCGTCTACCTGGATCACCTTGTTCGCTTTGGCAACGTTCAAGTTTTTGAACAGCGGGTCGTTTTTCCATTCCTCCACAACCTTCGCCGCATCGTTTTTCCCGGCTTGCTCCGACACGAAGTAAAACATGACGTCTCCGTCCATGCTCGGGATCGTTTCCTTCGTCATCACTTCGATGAACGAATCTTTGTCCTGAGCGGGCGGGCGAGCGATGCCGAGTTGATCGAGCAGCACCCCGGAGAATGTCTGCTTCTGGTAAATCCGCACCTGCGACGCGGAGAAGCGGACGACCGACACTTTTGTTGCCGCTTTGCTGCCCAGCTTCGCCTTCACGTCGGCAACGCGCTTGTTGAAGTCCGCCATCGCTTTTTCGCCTTCGTCCTTCTTGTTGATCGCTTCCATGTACAGCTTGAAATTGATTTGCCAGTCGCCAGCCAGGTCAGCCGCGAATATGGTCGGCGCAATCTGGTTCAACTGCTCGTATATTTTCTCCTGCCGGACTTTGTTTCCGATAATGAGATCCGGCTTCAAGCTTGCGATCATCTCGATATTCGGCTGCAACTCGTCGCCGACGACCGTGACGTCTTGCATCTCGTCCTTGATATGGTTGTACCACGGCGAGCCGACCCACGATTGGACGGCGCCGATCGGCTTCACGCCTACAGCAAGCAGCGCTTCCGTACCTTCGTTTGTCAAAATGACGACTCTCTTCGGCGTGCCGTTCACTGTCGTTTCGCCCATCGCGTGCTTGATGACGCGGGGCGCTTCTTTATCCGACGAAGTCTGGGACGCCGGGGCTGTCGCCTCTGTATTTTGCTGTTGTCCTGCCGTCCCGCTGGCCCCCGTACCCGGATTTGTCGTACCTCCGGAGCATGCGCTTAGCAGCAAAGCGAAGCAAAAGAGCAGTGTAACGGCTAAAGATGTTCTGGTCTTTCTACGCATCGATAAATGTCCCTCTCTCTCATGTTGATAACGATTATCAATTACATGAACACTATACCGTTGAAGCTCTCGCGCAACAATGGGAGATGTGGACAGGAAGGATGGATTTTTTAGACGTTGCTCCTGTTTCAGCGCCTTTTCTTTAAAAGCGGTCGGCGAAACGCCCTCGTTTTTTTTGAACTGGCGGCTGAAATAGTAGCTGTCCGGGTAACCGACGCTTTCGGCAATTTCTTTAAGCGTGCAATCTGTCCCAAGCAGCAGTTCTTTCGCTTTCGTCATGCGAAGCTGGATTAAGTAATCGATCGGGCTCGTCTCGTAGCGTCGCTTGAACCAGCGCAAAAATTGGCGCGGATTGCAGTCGAGCATCTCCACAAGCGATTCGAGCGTAATCGGCCGGGCGTAATGCTGGTTCATGAACAGCACCGCCTGGGTGACCGGGTCCGGCTTGATCGGCTCGATTCCTTGCTGGTCGAGCTGTCGCATGACTTCGTAGACGAATTGATAAAATAACGACTTCACATGCAATTTGTCGATAAGACCAGCTGCGATCCATTCCTTCGCCATTCGCTCGGCGATATCGAGCAAAAAAACCGGATATTGCGGCGCAAATCCGTACTGCATGCGAAACGGATCGTCCAGCTCCGCTTGCCGCATCAATTCTTTGCGGCTAGGAAGGGAGGCCGATGCCTTGTACAAAATCATGTAATATTCGAATGATTGCTTGGCGGCAATATCGAGGCAAACGCCCTTGCCCCCGTGAAAAAGATGAAACCGCTGCGCATCGTACGGCACTCCGTCGAGCCTTACTTGCGCGCTTCCGCGGGTCGCATACAAAAAAGCGTTGGCTGGCAGCCGATAGGCGAGCAGCTCTTCGCCGCTTTCCATGCTTCTATGCCGTATATCCATCACTTTGACGGAAGCCTGATTCCATAGCAACAGATGATCGTCCAGTTTCATTCGTTTCGCCTAGCCCCTTCCAACTCCAAGCTCAAGTCCATAATGCTCGTTGCTACTCATTATATTTGATAATAATTCTCAATTACAACGACTATTCTTATAAAAGGAGAAAAAAGATAGGGACCGTCAATGAAATGTCTACGTTGGAAGAGCGGATGACTTTGTTCGGGGAAGTATTCGGAATGCCTGAGCAAGCGAAGGAATTTATCGCACAGTATGAGACAAAACGCGAGGAATCATCTATGAAGATCTGGGGATGAAAGCTCCGGCCATGGTTGAAAAAGAGTTTTTCAACCGAGAGAATCCAAAATCGGAAGGCTACTATTCGCCGATTTCGCTGGAAGTGATTGGGGAATGCTTGTACGACGCTGACATCATCGCATACACGAATTTTGCGCCCCAAGCAGACGTGCTGGAAAAGCAACTTGACTCGGTTGGGATATGGAAAACGATTCCGGCAGTGAAGCAAGGAAATGTTATGTTTCATTCGGTTAGCGATACGCTGTCAGATTGTCAGATAGAAGGAAAAGCAAGCAGTGCCCGCTGTTTTGTTTGTAACCGCGGCTTGGCAGAGAGGGGGACAATCGCCTTTATCGTGTCAAGCCGCTTCTTGTGCGTTCACGCGACTGACTGAGGGATTGACTCGCTTGTATTATGGATTGCTCAAATTTGGCATATATGGACGTTTCTCTTCACTCCAATACTTGCTAAACTTGCCTACATCATACATCAATTCAATTCATGAGGAGTGAAGAAAATGGATGGAGTGCGTTACAAGGTAAGAGAAGTGTTGGACAAGAGCAAGATTGAGGCATTTTTGCAGCAAGCGCGAATCGGGCATCTTGGCATGGTCGACGGACAGTTGCCGTATGTGGTTCCGCTCAATTTTGTTTGGACAAATGGGAAGCTTTACTTCCATGGAGCTACTGGCGGGAGACGCAATCAGGTGATGAGCGCGAATGCGGAGGTCTGTTTTACGGTTTGCGAGGAATACGGAACGATTACCGATCCGGTGCCAGCCAAGACGGACACAGCGTATATGAGTGTCATCGTTTTTGGCAAGGCAGAACCCGTCGCCGATCTGGATGAAGCGACACACATGCTGCAAGAAATGATTCATAAATACGTGCCTGGTTACTATAAACGGCCGTTGCCCAAGCAGCACGTAGACAAATACCGTTCAGCCGTATTCGGTGGCCCGGTGCAGGTGTATCGAATTGATCCACAGCACATCACCGCCAAAGAAAATCCGCTGGAAGAAGAAAAAATGTTCAAACCGGGACTAACGGTGTGACTGGTATGAAAATCCGGCGGCTTGCATTCGCTTGATCGCGGCAATCTCGGAAAAGTAGGAGACAGAGGCTACTCTGCCCGGCGTGGGGGAACGCCTCATCCGAATCTTCATCAGAAAGAAGGCAGGGAAGATGGAAAATCTCGTTGCGGAGAATCTGCAAACCGTACGGCAGCAGATGAAAACGGCTTGCCAAGCCTCGGGGCGCAAGCTTGAGGACGTGAAGCTGTTGTTGGCGACCAAAACCGTCCCGCTGGAAAAATTGCAATTAGCCATGCAAGCGGGGGAAACGCTGTTTGGGGAAAACAAAGCGCAGGAGCTGCGCGGCAAATTTCCGCTGATGGAGCAGTACAAGCAGGTGGAATGGCATTTTATCGGGCATTTGCAGACGAATAAAGTGAAGGACGTCGTCAAATATGTGACGCTCATCCATTCTGTGGACCGTCTGAAACTGGGGCAAGCTTTGCACCAGCAGCTCCTTAAAGAGAACAAGACGATGAACATACTGGTGCAAATCAATACGTCCTACGAAGAAAGCAAATTTGGTGCGCCACCGGAAGCAGCACTGGAACTGGTCGAGCAATTGGCGCAGTTTGAGACGTTAAACATAAAAGGCTTAATGACCATTGGAAAGCTGAATGCGACAAACGACGAGACCCGCCACTGTTTCCGACTATTAAAAAGGATTCAGACAGAGATCAGGGAGAAAAAGCTGCCGCGAGTCGAAATGGACATCCTGTCGATGGGAATGTCCGGCGATTTCACGGTAGCGATTGAAGAAGGGGCTACGATCATTCGCGTAGGAACGAAAGTGTTTGGCCAGCGTTACTTGCCGGACAGTTATTACTGGAATGAACATGCGCGTCAGGACGACTAGGGAAAAACAGGCGGGGATGCTTGCGTCATAAAAGCATCCCCGCTAGACGTTTTATGCCTGCTGCAATGGCTCGTTCGTCCACTTTGGCAAAACCGAGGACAAAACCTTTCCGGTCGCTTTCCAAACAATAGTTGCTGAGCGGATAAACCCGGATTCCTTGTTCGAGCGCCAGGTTCGTCGCGGCTTCTTCGGCAAACGATTGCTCGGCTTCAAGAAGCATGTGCAAGCCCGTTTCCACGCCGCTCAGTGTGAACTGTTCGCCAAGCCCCGTCGAGAGAATCGCTTTTGTCATAGCCTCGTGCCTGCGCCGATACACATTGCGAACTCGCCGCATATGGCGCATGAAATGACCGTGTTCGATAAAATGAGCAAGCGTCAATTGCTCCATGATCGGAAGATGGCGGTAGGTTAATTCCTGAACGCGAGCGAGCTGGCGAATGGCCGCTTTGGGACCAACGATGGCCGACAGGCGAATGCCGGGAGCGACCATTTTGGAAAAACTCATCATGTACAGCGTGTTTTGAGGTCGTTGACTGAACAAAGTTGGAAGCGGATCACCGCGATAGCGAAATTCACTGTCGTAATCATCTTCGACAATCCAGAACCGCCGCTCGGCAGCCATGTGCAACAATTGTTGCCTGCGAGGTTCCGACAAAATGACGCCAACCGCACACTGGTGCGACGGCGTAACAAACACAAGCTTGGACGCAGGGGGAACATGGTCGACGCAAAGTCCGTACTCGTCAACCGGAACGGGAACAACTTGCATACGCCGATACTTCATCGCCATCCAGGCAGCAGGGAAGCCGGGATCTTCTACCGAAACCGTCTCTCCTTCTTGCAAAAGCGCTTGCGCGATCAAATCGAGACTGTGCTGTGCGCCAGAGGTTAACAGGATTTGGTCGCTATCCACATGAACGCCCCGTTCGAGCGACAAATAGCGTTGAATTTGCTCCCGCAGCGGCAAAAATCCATAAGGATCGCCGTAAGCCCAACTGTCCAGGCTTGTTTCTGTGGCAGCCTGCAAAAAGGATTGCCGCCAATTTCTTTGAAAATGCTCATCCAAATACGGCTCGTGGGGAGTGAAATCGATCGCTATTTTTGGATTGTCTTTAGCGCCGAACCAACTGTGCAACTGGCCGACCGCATCGTTTAATAAAGGCAACTCGGGCGGAAAAAGCTCCGGGGGCGAAGCCTCCTCTGCCGGACGAGCTGCATAAATCCATTCGCTCACTCTCGTTCCGCCGCGGCGAGAAGTTACCGTGTAGCCCCGGCTGTACAGCTCCTCGTAAACGATCTGTATGGTTGAACGGGAAACGCCAATCAATGGAGCAAGCTCGCGGGACGGGAGCAGCAGCTCGCCTGGCGGCCATTTTCCGGTTGTAATGTTATGAATCGCCTGATCCAAAAGTTGCTGCCAGATGGGCCGGGCGTCATCGCGGTTTACTTTTAGCATTTGTTCACCTTCGCGTGTTTGTACTGTTAGTATGGATTGCACGAGATGCTGGTTTATTGCTAAAAAGTGTCAATCCAATAATTGGTATACTAGCACGACAATCTTTGCTTTGGCAACACGGCAAGGCTATAGAAGAAACATAGCCGACTTTCCTCAACAGGAAGATTGGCTTTTTACAGTTGGAGCCTCAAGCTGCTCCTGCTGGCGTACGTCTTGTGCCACTCGGGAGTTGTGGTATAACTAGAAAAGAAGAACTGGCAGCGAAAGAGGTGACATTCCTTTTATGGAAGCAACCCTTCACGTTTGGAAAGAAGGCGGCATCATGCAGTGGGAAAGCACGCAGCCGTCCATCGAGATTACGTGCTTTGCGCCTACGATCCTCACTCCCATGACGGGCCGGATTCGCGTGAACGATGGCAAGAAAACGCTACAGCTGGAGTCGATGAGGATGCTGTTTTTGCGTCCGGGCGACTCGGTCACGTTGGTCCGGGACGGGGCGGAACTTCCGGCTGTCTGCCGCATTTGCTTCGAAAGCTATCGGTTGGCCCAGCACGATGACGACACCATTATGTACCGCAATGATCGCAGCGGTTTGCCTGCGAGCGGCTGGATCACCAACAAACTGCCGTATCGGGCAACTGTGCTCGTGAACGAACTCGTGCGTTTGCAGGCGAATCCGTCTGGGCATACGGCAAAAGCGGAGCGGCACCACCACCTTTTCAAAGAGCTGATGCAGCTCGTTTTGCACTATGAGACGACACCTGAGCTGGATTGGGAGCCTTCCATTCACAGGGCGATCACGTATATCGACGAGAACTACCGAAGCCCGATTACCCGTTCCGAGCTGGCGCGTCTGGCCGGGTTTCATACGAGCTATTTTTCCACGATGTTTGCCAAAAAGCTGGGGTGGGGCTATTCCGAATATTTGAATCGCGTACGGATTGACCGGGCAAAAGAGCACTTGCTGGCGTCGACCATGACGATCAACGAGATTGCCCTTGAGGTCGGCTACAGCAACGGCGAATATTTGAGCCGAAAATTCAAGCAGCTGACAGGCATGTCTCCCGGCGAGTTTCGCAGTCGTCCGGCCCCGAAAAAAATCGCGGCCTTTCAATTCGCAGGGGCCTTGCTGGCGCTCGGTGTCACGCCTGTAGCCACAGATGCCGAATTGGTGCGCGGCTCGCTCCTGTTGCAGGAGGAATTGCGCGATGTTCCGATCATAAAGGGAGCGTACGATGACGAACAGCTCGGCAAGCTGAAACCGGATCTCATTTTGGCGCCTACATACTTTTACCATACGCCTGGCCGGATGAAGCAATTGGAGAAGATCGCGCCTGTCCTCACTCTGGAATGGGCCAAGCTGGACCCTCTGGCGGAAATGCAGCTGATCGGCAAGCTGATTGGCAGAGAATCGGAAGCACAGCGATGGCTGACAAAATATCAGGCACAAGTTGACGAAGCGAGACAAAGTCTGCGCGCATTGATTGACAGAGGGGAGACGGCAGCCGTCTATGAATGGCGTAGCGACGGCATCTTCATTTGGGACAAAACAGCTCGCGGAGCGTTTAACTTGTACGAAGCTCTTGGCATCCGCCCGCCTGAAACTGTGCGCCGCGATGTACTCGTGCGAGGAAAGCATCTTTGGATAACGGAAGACAGGCTGCCCGACTACATGGCAGACCATATGTTTGTGATCGATGCCCGCGACGACCAGAGTGACGAGGGAGAGCATGTATTGGCGAGCATGCATGGAAAGGGACGGGTGTACCGACTGTCCTTGAACGAATTTTGGAGCAGCGGCGGCCTGGCATTGGAGCGGCAACTGCGCATCCAGACGAATTGCCTGATCGCTGGTGAGTCGGAGTGAACATTTATCCATAAAAAGCGGCAACATTATGAAATAGACGGCCTGTGGAAAAGCTTGCTATGATGAGTACGGATTTTAATGATAATGATTATCGTTATTGCTTTGATCTTTTCTCATTATGAAGCAAGAAGGAGCTGTGCAGGATGAACAGAACAAGCGAGCGAGTATCCCGGCCGCTGATGAAATTGGCCATGTGGCTGCTGGTCATGACGGTGTTGCTGGCTGCATGCGGCGGTACCGCAGGAACAAATCCGCAACCGGAGGGGCAAAAAGACACGGCTGCTGCGTCTGACGAACAGAGCAAGCCAGCCACCCGAAAAATACAGACCGTCAACGGAGAAATCGAAATTCCCGCTGAGCCGAAGCGGATTGTCGCCCAAGGATATTTGGCTACGTTCCTGGCGCTTGGCGTCAAGCCTGTCGGAGCGCCGTTTTGGGATATCGATTCGCCGCACATCAAATCACAGACGGCTGGCATCGAGGATATCGGAACGATTGACGCCGGCAGCGTCGAGAAAATTTTGTCGCTCAATCCCGATCTGATCGTTACGTTGAGCGATGATCCCAAGCTGTATGAGCAGTTGAGCAAAATCGCGCCGACGATCGTCTTCGTCCATACGACCTTCAAAGACTCACGCGATCAAATTCGGACGTTTGGCGAGATTTTGGGCAAGGAAAAAGAAGCCGAGGCGTGGATTGCCTCCTTCAACGACACCGTTGCCAAAGCCAAACAAAGAATCAAGGGAGTCGTCGACGAAAATGCGACCGTGGCGATCATGGGCGGGTTTGAAAAGCAGCTGGTCGTTTACGGGCAAGGTCTGTGGCGAGGAGCGGAAGCGATGTACAGGCACCTCGGACTGAAACGGCCGCCACAGGTGCAAAAATTCGTCGATGAGGGCAAGGAGAACATGACGATTTCGCTGGAGCAGGTCAAAGAGTTTTCGGGCGACTACCTGTTTGTCGAGTCTGGCAAGCAGGCGGGACTTGACCCGGAGAGTCCGATCTGGAATACGCTGGACGTCGTCAAAAAAGGGCATGTCTACCAGATGGACACCGATTATTTTTGGCCGTACGACCCGATTGCTGTCCAAGCGCAAATCAATCTGATTGCCGATATGCTCGTGGAGGGCAAGCACAAATTATAAGCGCAACCCGTATTCACACAACCGCATCATAGCTCGCCAATCGGCTCGTGCCTTTTTCCAAAAGGACGGGCCGATTTCGCTATTCCGAAGTGTTTGCTCCCTGATGAGTGTTGTTGTTTCCGGAAGGGCGATCCGCGTCTGTCGCGCCAGAACAGCGGCGTTTTTGGAGAATTGTGCATGTCCCTTTAGGTTTCTGTGTATTTCCAATTGCGAGCGCCCTTGCTACACTATGTATCGAGAATGATTATCAATCGAACTCGACATGAAAGTGCTGCTGCTTTGGAGAAGACAAGGCGGGCAGCCATGGCAAAAGAAAGGGATGATCGGCAAGCAGGGGAGCAAACGGAAAGCGCAAGGCCAGGTTTTCAATACAGGAATGAAACGATGCTGGAGGAACCGACATGAATAGATGGACAGGAATCATTTTTTCGCTAGTTTTGCTGATGGGAGTGCTGGCTGGCTGCGCTGGAGGGGGAACGGAGCAGACGCCTTCCGCGAGTTCTTCGTCAAAAGGCGAATGGCCAAGGACGATTACCGACGGTGCGGGTCATTAAGTGACGATCAAGGAGCAGCCGAAGCGCATTGCTGTGCTGCATCCTCTGTTCCTTGACTACTTTTTCGCATTGGACGTGCCGCCGATTGCCTCGGGCAGTGCAGAGAGTGCGCTGAAAGAATACGCGACCTTGCAGCCGTATGTGGGCAAGGCGGAGATTATCGATCTGGGCAGCGGCAAAGATTTGAACCTGGAAGCGATCATTGCGGCAAAGCCTGACCTGATTGTCAGCTTCAAAGGCCATGGCGATGCCCAGTACGACGATCTGTCGAAAATCGCGCCCTTCATTCAAATTGACTACAGTGACAAATGGGAAAACGCCACCATGCTGTGCGCACAGGCGATCGGAAAAGAACAATTGGGCGAACAGCTCGTCAAAGATACGAAAGAGAAGATCGCCAAAACAAAAGAGCGGCTGGGCGATCTGAAAACAAAAACGTTTGCCTTGCTGCGGGTGAGCAGCAAAAACGGTTTTACCGCCCAAGGGACGAAAAATACGGTTTACTACAACGAGACAGAAGGATTTGGCCTGAAAAAGCCAGATCAGTACCCGGAAGAGGGGGGCGAGCTTTCCCTGGAAGCCCTTGCGGAAATGAATCCCGACTACATCATCATTCAGCACAAGCTTGACGCTGCCCAAGCAGCCATCCAGGACAAGCAAGGATCGGCTGTATGGAACTCGTTGAAGGCAGTCAAAAACAACCAAGTTTTACTGTTTGATAACTCGTTGAATACAGGCAGCGTGTTGGCGATCCGCCTGGCTGCCGACAACTTTTCCAAGCTGGCGGGGAAATAGGCGAAACAGCCACCGGAAAAGAAAGCCTTGCAAGCGAGATGGAATGAGAAGCGGACCGAAGCAGCTTTGTTTCGGTCCGTTTTCGCATGTTTATGATTCCCTTGGTTGTCCCAAGCTTTTGCGTCGCCCGTTGATGAACAAGAGAGACAAGGCGAGCAGGAAGAGGACGGCTGCAAAAAGCACAACCCCTTTTGCCTGAAGAATGAGGCCGACCAGTAGCGAGGCGAGGATCGTCCCGGCGTAGCGGGCTGTCATGAACAATCCGGTGGCGACGCCAATGATCTCTTTTGGCGTGGAGCGGAACAAGGCGGCCTGCATGCCTACGCTGTTCAGCCCGTTGCTTACGCCAAACGCTGCCAATGCCACACAGACGCTGATCACCGGGGAGGCAGGATTCAACATCGCGAGCCAGACAGCGCCGAAGAGCATCAAGACAGCAGAGACGAGCAAAGCAGGGCGGGGTCCAGACTTGTCGATCCAGCGTCCGGCTAATGGCGATGCGATCAGCGAACCCAAGCCAAGGCTTAACATCAAGAGTCCGGTATGCAGCTCGGAGACGTGACGAACGGTTTGCAAATAAACCGGCAGGCCGAAAAATATCGCGTAAAACACGACGTTGACGAGGACAAATTGGATATGAACCCATGTCATGGCACGGTATTTGGCGAATGCGTGCAAAGGCAGAAACGGTGACGGTACCCGCAGCTCGTGGCGAATGAAGACCGCCAAGTTCACCAGGCCGATTCCGCCGAGAATGACGTTGCCATAAGCGAGAGGCCCGGCCGACTTCGCCTGGAAAAAGCCGATGAGCAAGGCGACGAGCCCCACTGTGAACAAGGCAATTCCCGGGATGTCCAACAGCGCAATCCATTGGCGCAAGGAAAGCTGCCGGGATACGCACATGGACGGCTCGTCGCGCGGAATCATTTTCCACACGAGCAAAAAACTCGCCAAAGCGAACGGAAGATTGACGAAGAAGATAGAAGGCCAATCCCACCAATGAATAAGCACCCCGCCAATAAAAGGGCCGATGGCAGCGGCCGTAGACTGGAACAAGGATAACACGCCAAGCGCCGTCCCTTGCTTTTCCGTAACATGATGCCGCACGATGGCGATTCCGACTGCCACGACCATGCTCGTGCCAATCGACTGCCCGATGCGACAAACAAGAAGCCAGCCAAACGTGGCGGAGAAGGGGGCAAGCAACGAAGCGATCCCGGCGATGACCAGCCCGACGAGAAAAATGCGTTTTCGCCCAAACATATCGCTGGCCTTGCCCATCACGGGCTGCGCGATTGCGCTTGTTATGTAGAACGAAAACAGAATCCAGGAAACGGTAGCAAAGTCCAAAGCATACACTTGTTGCAGTCTGGCAATGGCAACGGCGATCATCGATGAATTTAACGGATTCAGCAAGATGCCCAGTCCGACGGCGACCATCAGCCACTTTTGACGAATCTCCATGTTTGTTCCTCCCATACGTTATTGCTGTCATCGTACGGGAAACCATTCATTTATTCCAACGCATTTGATGCTATACTTTCATTGATTAAAAGGAATGAATGGAAGAGGGATGGCGGCATGGAACTTTTGCAGTTGCAATATTTTCTCACGGTAGCCAGGCTGGAGCATGTGACCGAGGCTGCCCGAAGCCTGCATGTGACGCAATCGTCGTTAAGCAAAACGATTCAGCGGCTGGAAGAGGACTTGGGGGCTCCGCTATTCGATAGAGTGGGCAGAAGGCTGCGTTTAAACGAGCACGGCAGCCGATTTTTGCTCCGGGCTGAGCGGGCTTTGCTGGAACTGGAAGAAGGCAAACGGGAAATTCGCGATTGGACCCAGGCTGAGTACGGAACACTCAAGTTGGCGGTGACCAATGCGAGCACGCTGCCCGGGATTTTGAGTGAATTTCGGAAACAATGGCCGATGATTCACTTTCACGTCCAAATGGTGACTACGCAAGAGATGCTGACGGCGCTCAGGCGCGGGGAGGCGGATTTTTGCCTGTCGTCTTTTCCGGTACAGGACGACGAAATCCAATGCCAGACATTGTTTCTCGATCCGATTCTCGTCGCTGTGCCCAAAAACCACCGACTGGCTGGACGGCGAAGTGTCGCTTTGGCTGAGCTGCAAGGCGAGTGGTTTGTCGGAGTCAAACGGGGGTATGCCACACGCGACTTGGTGGATGCGGTTTGCCACGAAGCCGGATTTGAGCCTGCCTATGTGTACGAGGGCGATGAACCTGCGAGGCTCGTCACCTTCGTGGAAACAGGGATCGGCATCGCTTTTATTCCGTGCACAGGGAGGAGCCTGCACGAACAAGTCCACTATTTGCGAATCGAGGATCAGCGGCTGGCACGAGAGATTACGTTGCTATGGCACAAAAGTCGGTATATTTCCCGTGCTGCGCAACATTTTCGCCGCGTCGTGGAAGCGTATTTCGCCGATGTGACCGGAAATGCCGTGCTGTCTTTTTGCCAAGCCGATTCTCCGCCGGACTGCTCTTGCTGATGCCAGTCCAGGTCAAGCAAGCCGAAGCCATGCTGCCAGCCCGAGTGGAGCATGGCTTCGGCTTTTGGAACTTGGACGATGCATTCACCGGCGTCTTGACACTGGAGCAGTTTCCCGCCATGTGGACATGAAAAACCCCGTTTCCTTGCGAACGGCAAGCTTTTGCCAGACGCAGGAAAGCGGGGATTTTTTTGTGGAAAAAGGCTAGGCAGATGTTTGTTTGCTTGGTTGACTTTGCCTGGTTCGCGCATTCGCCACCAAACTGAGCAAAATCAGCGCGAGGTTAAAGGCCATGGCGATTGTAACTCCTGCGGCCATGGACATTCCGGCGGTTTGGCTCATGGCGACTACGGCTCCGCCGATCCCGACCGCCACGCCGGGGGTAAAGGAGTCCGCGAATTGCAGGTTGCCAGATACTTGACCAGCTTCCCCTTCCCTGACCAGAGTGAAGGCGACTGTTCCGCTTACGGTATGCGCCAATCCGATGCCGATCCCGATGATGACTTCCCCGATCACCGCCATCGCAATCGTCAGGGATGGCACCCACAGCATGACGCCGATCCCGACAAGCATCAGCAAAATCCCGAGCGTGATTCGCTTCGAGCGTCCGCGACCTTGATCGGCTGCGTCCCAGCGAGCCTGCAAAATCGCCACGATGCACCAGCTGAACGCCGCGCTTGCCACGATCAGCCCCGCTTTGTCCAGAGCAAGCCCTTTCGTTTTTGTCAAAGCGAGCACGAGAAAATTTTGCGTGCAGACATAGGCGGCGAAAAAGAGTCCGCGGGAAGCGAGCAGAGCCGACAAGCCAGTTTGAAAAGTAAAGGTTCCTGAGGGCAGCAGCTTGCGGAGAGGTTGAACCATCAAAGCGAGGCCCACGATGATGAGCGCGACTCCCCATGCTTGCGGCAGCATGCCAAGTCCGCTCAAAAACAGCCCGGTTCCGACCGCGAGCAGCACAGACAGGCCGACCACGCCGGATTCGTCTTTCGCTGGAACAGCGGGGATCGTCAGCTTGCGGAAGGCAGGCAGCGTGAGAAGCACGGCAAGAAGCATGAAAGGCAGCACGCCCCAAAAGACGAATCGCCACGAAAAGTGTTCGGCAATCAATCCGGCTACATAGGGCCCGAGCATGGAGGGGAGCACGTAAGCAGTGCCTAGTGAACCCAATATTTTGGCGCGAAGTTCATCGGGATAACTCAGCGAGATGGCCGTGTACATGCAAGTGTACATGGCTCCCGCACCGAAGCCTTGCAAGACGCGCGAACCGATCATGACGTACATGTTGGAAGCGATGGCGGCTGCGACGAGTCCGAGCGCGAACAAAGCGACAGCGATGGTGAAAAGCAGGGCAGGCCCTTTTCGGTCAATCTGACGGCCGACCACGAGCGTACCGACAATTTGCGCCAGCAAATAAGCGCTGAATATCCAGCCGAACAAATGAATCCCTTGCAAATCGCCAGCAATGACCGGAGCGACTGTTGTGACGGCCAATCCTTCGAAACCGATCGCCATCGCTGACAAAATGATCCCAATCGATAAAGCAAGATAACGCGGGCCAAAAATGCTTTGTGCAGACAAGCTGGTCACCTTCCTTCGCGGATTGTAAACAGAGCGGCCAAGTATCCGGATACTTTGTAAAGAAATTTCTTTAATTAACAAATTATACCTGTGCTTTGACTTTGTCAATATTTTTCTTTATAATCTAGACAGTCCGAATTTTGAAGGTGATGGGATTGAAAAAGTCGAACACAAATGCAAAAGACGGGGCAGAAAGAACGAGGCGGTCGATCATCAATCTGCTCAAGCAAAACGGCGCCATGGACGCCAATCAGCTGGCGAGCGAGCTGGGGGTGACCGCCATGGCGGTGCGGCAGCATTTATACGACCTGCAAGAGCAAAGGCTCGTCACTTTTTCCGAGGAACCGCGCTCAATGGGCCGACCGGCCAAAATGTGGGCGTTGACCTCTGAGGCAAACCGCCTGTTTCCGGACGGCTATGCCGATTTGACTGTCAGCTTGATCGAATCGATGAAGGAAGCTTTCGGCGAGGAAGGCTTGGAGAAGCTGATTGAAATTCGCAACCGCAAGCAAGTGCTGGACTATCAGAGCAAGGCGCCGCTTAGCTTGCCGTTGCAGGAAAAATTGCTTGCTTTGGCCAAATCGCGGACGGATGAAGGCTATATGGCAGAGATCATTGCCAACGAAGACGGCTCGTTTTATTTTGTCGAGAAGCACTGTCCGATCTGCGAGGCGGCAAGGGCCTGTTCCGGCTTGTGCAACAAGGAACTGGAGATGTTTCAGGCCGTGCTCGGCGCTGGCTTGACGATAACGCGGGACGAACATATTTTGGCTGGGCATAATCGCTGTGTGTACCGGATCGTTCCTCAGGCCGATTCTGTCTGAATGTTTCGGCACAGCTTGCTGTGCGCTGTTGCTCCACAGGACTCGTAACAAAAGCGGGCTTGGCTACGGGTTACGGGTCTTGCGGGTCTATTTTCGCTATTCTTGACTTTAATTTCACGTGTGTTACAATAAAATGCAGAAAAGAACCTCTGGGCGCAAAGATGAGCCAGAAGTTCGCAAAGCCACTTGCGCTGGCGAGTAGGTCGCAGAAGCGTGCGAGTGGACGTGCCTTTGTTTTGCGGGTGTAGTTCAATGGTAGAACTCCAGCCTTCCAAGCTGGTCGCGTGGGTTCGATTCCCATCACCCGCTCCATAGCGTTTGGCGGTGTAGCTCAGCTGGTTAGAGCGTTCGGTTCATACCCGAAAGGTCGGGGGTTCGATTCCCTCCGCCGCTACCTGATCTGATTGTGTCCATGGCGGTCGTGGCGAAGGGGTTAACGCACCGGATTGTGGCTCCGGCACTCGTGGGTTCAAGTCCCATCGATCGCCCCATACAGCAAAAGGGAAAAGCCCAGCAGGTTCTTGCACGAGCCTGGCTGGGCTTTTTTGTGTTCTCGTCTTTTCGCGGGAAACAGCTTCTCCCAGCTTACGGAAAAGGATGCGGCTGGAAAAAGTGAATCCGGTTGCCAAAAGGGTCTGTCACAGACACTTCATGCGTTCCCCATGACGTCTTTTCCAAACCCGGCCGGGCGTATTTGTACGACTTGCCAGCCAGTGTCTGGTGAAGCAGCTCGATGTCCTCGACCTGCACGCGGATCGCTGCACCCGGGCACGCATCTCCGTGATGCTCAGTCAGATGCAGCACGCAGTCAGGCGAGGAGACTTGCATGTACAGCGGAAAATTGTCCTCATAGCGATGCTCCCAATCGACCTGAAATCCGAGAAAGTCGACGTAAAATTCCTTCGCTTTTGCTTCGTCAAAAATGCGAAAAATCGGCATAACGGCAAGCGTCATCTTTTCACAAGCCTCCTTCATGTAGGAATCGCAATCTCTTCATACCATTCCATGCGACCACCCCGATTTCCTATCAGCTAGAAAAGAGAGAGAACTGTTAACCGCAAGCGCTCACATCCCCGTTCATGCAAAACGTCGAGACGTGTTTCACAGAAAAAAGCGTGCCGAGTCCCCGGTGGACTGACACGCTTTTTCGGTTACATTCCTTTTTTCTCCAGGACATGTGACGGAGCAAACAGTTTGCGCCATTTGATTTGCGGCACGCAGATGGCAGCCAGGATCATCAGAACGCCGCTCCACTGGGAGAGAGTAACTGTTTCATGCAACACGAAGCTGGACAAGAGAACGACCGTCGGCAATTCGACTGCGCTCAAAATCGTCGCAAGCCCGTTGCCGATCCGGGGTACGCCTACAGCCAGACAAAAGATCGGGATGACGGAGCCGAATACAGCGACCAGCAAGCCGAGCGGCAGCAGACCTTCCAGCAGGCGTCCGTTGAGCAAAAACGTTGGCGGATAGACGATGGACAACATGACGGCAGCCATGCTGATCGTAATCGCGCTGCGCAAGTAAGGATTCATGCCGGGCAGGACGCGGCCGCTGAAGAAAATGACCAGGGCAAAGGTAGCGCCAGACAGCAGTCCGTAAATCAGGCCAGTGACGCTCACGTTTTGCAAGCCGCCTTCGCTAAGCCCGCTGGCGAGCACCGTTCCGCCTCCCAGCATGAGCAGCGAAACCCATTTGGCAGCTGACGGCCACTTGCGATCGACCACAGATTCGAGCAAAACCCCGATCCAGGTGAATTGGAACAACAGGACGATCGCGAGCGAAGCAGACACGCGGCTGACAGCCTGATGGTAAAAAATGCTGGTAGAAGCCATCATCAGACTGACAGGCGCGAGGATCAGCAAGTATTTGAACTGGAATCGTTCCCGCGAGAAGAACAAGGCCGCCACAATCATGATCAAGCCGCCGAAAACCAGTTGACTTCCGCTCATTTCATAGGGAGTGAAGCCCAGGGCAAATGCGTGTTTCATGAACAGCGACAACACGCCATAGCTGCATGCGCCAAACAAAACGAACAGAACAGAACGCCAGTATGTCATAGGTAAAAATTCCTTTCTTATGACTAAACTCGGTTGAATAATGCCTATTGTACACCAGTAAGAAAAATGGTACAATAAAAAATTTAGCTTTGCTTTATTGTGTTACTGAGGTAATCAACTATCTAGGTAACTCACTACTATGGTAGCGAAGGAAAGTATCTGAAACGCTTATATTGAGCATGAATACATAGCCGTTTGGCGGCAATTCCGGTACACTACTCTATATGTGTGGCACATGGCAAACTCGGTGGAGGCAGAAAAAATGAAACAGGGGATCTTTTATGCGGTTGCGGCGTATTTTGCATGGGGTTTGCTCCCTCTGTACTGGAAGCTGTTTCAGTCAATGGGTGCATGGGAAATCCTCGCTCACCGCATCGTCTGGTCCGTTCTTTTTGTCGCAATCATTATTCAGGTAACGAAACGCTGGAAGACGATGTGGGGCTCGGTAACCGGGGGGAAGATGTTCGCGGCTCTTGCCATTTGTTCGCTTCTGATCAGTGCGAACTGGCTGATTTACATTTGGGCGGTCAATAACAACCAGATCATGCAAACAAGCCTCGGCTATTACATGAACCCGTTGTTTACCGTGTTGCTCGGCGTCATCTTTTTAAAAGAAAAAATGCACGCAGGGCAGTGGGTTGCGCTCATTCTGGCAGCCTGTGGCGTCCTGTTTGTCACCTTTCAATACGGCGAAGTTCCGTGGATCGCGCTCTCTTTAGCCGTGACGTTCGCATTTTACGGTCTGGCGAAAAAGCTCGTAAAGCAAGAAGCGATGATCGGGCTTGCCTGGGAGACTTTGTTTGTCGCTCCAATCGCTCTCGGCTATTTGCTTATGCTCCAGGCGAACGGAACGGAGACGATCGCGACTCTCGCCTGGTGGCAAATGTTGCTGCTTGCGCTCGCAGGAGTTGCGACTGCGATGCCGCTGTACTGGTTTGCGCAGGCTGCCGTGCGCTTGCCGCTGTCGATTGTCGGCTTCATCCAGTATTTGTCTCCGACGATTTCTTTGCTCACGGCCGTCTTCCTTTATAAAGAACCGTTTACAACCACGCATTTGATCAGTTTTGCCTGCATCTGGTCTGCGCTGATCATTTTTACCGCAAGCTCGATGCGCAAAAAACCGGCCGCTGCTCCGATCAAACAGGAAGTGGCGATCAAAAAGCAGGCGTGAACGTGAACGAAAAAAACTCCTGACCAGTTCCGAGGCATATGCTTCGTCCGGTCAGGAGTTTTTTGTTTGCGCAAAAGCTTAGGCTTGCTGTTTGCGGCGATACGCGCCATGGTCGGTTGGACCGACGTACTGATTGAGGGCAAAGGAGTGGCGAATCGCTTCTGTAATGAAATCTTTCGCGACAGCAACGGCTCCGCGCACGGAGTTGCCTTTTGCCAGCTCGGCACAAATCGCAGCCGAGAATGTGCAGCCTGCTCCGTGTGTAAACGTAGTGTCAATGCGCTCGGACTCAAGCACTTCAACGGATTGGCCGTCATAGAAAACGTCGACGGCATGGCCGCCTTCCAGCTTGGTGCCGCCTTTTACGACAACGTAAGCGGTGCCGAAGTCATGAATGCGTTTTGCCGCTTCTTTCATATCATCAACGCTTTTCAGCGCGCCCATCTCACTGAGGATGCCCGCCTCGAACAAGTTCGGGGTTGCCACAGTCGCACGCGGAAGCAGAACTTCACGCAAGCTGATGGCGATTTCCGGGTGGAGCGCTTCAGCGCCTTTACAGATCATCACCGGGTCAACGACAACGTTTTTCAATTGGTATTGTTCTATTTTGCGGCTAGCAAGCTCTACCAGTTCGGTTGTACCGAGCATGCCCGTTTTTGCTGCGTCTACGCCGATTCCGGCCAGTACCGTCTCGATCTGCTTTTCGAGGATGGCCACATCGATCGGAAACACTTCATGGTTCCAGTTGTTGTGCGGGTCTTGGGCCACGATGACAGTAAGCGCTGTCAATCCGAATACGCCAAGCTCCTGAAACGTTTTGAGGTCTGCTTGTTGTCCAGCTCCGCCGCTGGTATCGGAGCCTGCAATCGTGAGTGCTTTTTTCATGGTCATTTTGATTATCTCCCTTATGTGCAGCAGCGAAGTGAATGCAGATCTTTACTGTCATGCACTGTAATGTCTCCCTCTATATTAAGAGGAAAAAAACGGCGATGTCAATAATATCTCCACAAATAAAAAACCGCTTCCCCGAGATGAGGAGCGGTTGCAGATGTGTGTATGCAATTAATTGGAAGCAGCGTGGTGGAAGGAAAAGCTGATTGGCGTGGACAGAGTGCGGGAGCGCTTGGTAGCGAGCTGTTTGGCTTGCTTCGCTGCTTCAAACATGCTTGGTGCCTTGATGATTTCCACCCATCTGCGCGTTGCGGTTTCAAATAAAAAGCGGTAGATTGTCATCGGTCATCGACCCTCCGTGTTTTCTTCACTCTCTTATTGTAGTACGGATTTGGCAGCAGTTGGTTACGCGTTTGTTACATGATTTTGAAGATCTTGCATCTTTTTTGTAACAAAACAAGGGAAAAATTGTTTTTCAAAAAGCCGTTACGTTTTGAACGTTTTTGCGTCTTTAGTATGAGAAATGAACGAATGAGGTGCTGTAAAAGATGGCCAACACAAAAGGAGAGCTGACAGTAACCGGGGTCAATCACAGCTACGGAACAGGGAAACTCAGGGTGCCCGTACTGTTTGATATTAACCTGCACATCAACCGCGGCGAGTTTGTGGCTCTGTGCGGTTCGTCCGGTTCAGGGAAGTCCACACTGCTGAATCTGCTCGCGGGCCTGACCAAGCCGGAAGAAGGAAGCGTGACGGTAAGCGGAGAGGAGATCTCCAAGTTTAGCGAAAACCAGTTATGTCTGTTTCGGCGCAAAAACATGGGCTTCATTTTCCAGTCGTACAATTTGCTGCCCAACCTGACTGCGCTGGAAAACGTGGAGCTTCCGCTGATCTTCGCGGGCGAAAGCGTCAAGAAGCGTCGGGCGAAAGCGACGGAGATTTTGAATCGCGTCGGGCTGGATGGGCGGATTCATCACCGTCCAAACGAGCTGAGCGGTGGTCAGCAGCAGCGTGTCAGTATTGCGAGAGCGCTGGTCAACCAGCCGGATATCATTTTGGCTGACGAACCGACGGGGAACCTCGATTCGAAGACGGAGCAAGAAATCCTTCATCTTATGAGGGAAATGAACAAGGAAAATGGGACTACGTTCATCATCGTTACCCATGAGCAGGAAGTAGCAGAACAGTCCGACCGCGTGATTTACTTGCAAGACGGCCGGGTTGTACAAAAAAGGACGAGACCAGCGTAGGCGAGGGTATGAGGTGAACATATTGTGAAGGTAATAGATTCGTTTCGCATCGTCTGGAGAAATCTGTGGCGAATGAAGCTGCGGACGGCTCTGACGTCCGTCGGTGTAATGATCGGAACGGCGGCCATTGTCGCCATGATGGCGCTCAGTCTGGGCCTGAAGGAAAGCGCTGTGAAAAGCTTGGAAAACTTCGGGAACCTGACGGAAATGGACGTCGAGCCGATGTATTACAATCAGGAAAAGGACGAGCCGATCCCGGATGACCAGCGCAAGAGGCTGAACATGGAAGCCGTGCAAGAACTGAAAAAGATCCCGGGAATCGCCAGCGTCATGCCCGTCAAGCGGCTGAACGAGCAGGCGAAGCTCAAAGTAGGCAGGCGCGAGGGCTACGTGGAGCTGGTAGGGGTAGACGTGAATGAATCGGCTGCCTACCGGAAAAACGATGTGGAAAAAGGGAACTATTTGACAGGCTCTCCGCAGGAAGTTGTTGTGGCATACGATGTTCCAAGAGAAATGCGCGATGTGGAAAAAGAAAAACGCGAGGCGCGCAGACGAAATTCCGGAGGCGGCAGGCAGTCCGACATGCCGCCGGATATGATGGGCGGCGGTGGCGAGGGAGCAGCCTTCAACATCGTCGACAAAGCGGCCACACTCGTTTTGACGCGGGAATACCGCATCGACGACGAACCGAAGTTTGAGAAAAAAGAACTGCGGGTGAGAGTCGTCGGACAGTTGCGCAAATCGGAAAACTTCCGATACTCCAGCGCTGTGTACGTGCCGCTCAGTGTCGTCAAAGAGCTGAACGATTGGGTCAACCGCAGCCGGGGCAACGAGAGCGATGAAGGCTCACCGCGCCGTACGCGCGAGCAAGCGAAGAAAGACACGTTCGAATTTGACCAGATGACCGTCAAGGTGGAATCGCGCGAGCAGGTAGAGAGCGTCGTCAAAGCCTTGAAAGAAAAAGGCTACGAAGTCTGGTCGCCAGCGCGCGAGCTGGAAACGATCAACAAATTTTTCTTCGTGATTCAGATGGTCTTGGGCGGTATCGCGGCGATCTCCTTGCTGGTAGCCACGATCGGGATCGTCAATACGATGATCATGTCGATTTTGGAGCGAACGAAAGAAATCGGCATCATGAAAGTGATTGGCGCAACGGTATTCAACATTCGCTGGCTGTTCCTGATGGAGTCGGGCTTTATCGGTCTGATCGGTGGATTGGCCGGGCTTGGCATGGCCTGGGGCGCTGTAGAACTGGTGAATTATTTCGGAGCCTCGGGCGGCATCATGGACAGTTTGAACATGGGGTATGGCGGAGGCGGACCGGAAGGCGAACCGAGCAAATTGGCAGTCATTCCAGCCTGGCTGGCACTGTTTGCCATCGGCTTCTCCTTTGTTATCGGTTTGCTCGCAGGGATTTTCCCGGCTATTCGGGCTTCCCGTTTAAGCGCACTTCAAGCGATTCGATCAGAATAAGAAATGTGGGGAACGAAGATGAACAAGAAAAAATGGATCATACTGGCAGCAATCGTGGTCGTTCTGGGAGGGGGCGGCTACGGTGGCTACGCATACTACCAGTCGCAAAACACGGTGGCAGAAGAACCGCCGGCAGAAGAGCCTTCCTTCCCGACGGCTGTCGTAGATGTAGGGGAAGTGAAGAAAACGATTTTCTCTTCCGGGACCGTGGAAGCAAAAGCGCGTGAGGAAGTCCGGTCCGAGAGCAGCGGCAAGGTGCAGAAACTGCTCGTGAAAGAAGGACAAGCGGTGAAAAAAGGCGACGTGCTGTTTACCGTAGACAGCATGGACGCCCAGCTTGAATTGCAAAAGCTGGAGCTGGGGATCACCCGCTCGCAAAAAGAGTTGAGTGAGCTGAAAAACAAGAAAGACCGGATTGTCTCCAACAAAGCCGGGAAGGTGAAAGAGCTGCTCGTGAAAGAAGGAGACTCGGTTACTCCTGACACGGTTGTAGCGAAGCTGGTCAACACCGACAATTTGAAAATTGTCGGGAAGTTTACGGCGTTTGAAGCGGATCAGTTCCGCGTCGGCCAGCCTGTGAAGGTGTTTGTCACCGCCTCCCTCTATTATGTGGATGGAGTGGTGACGAAGGTCGACAAGATCGGGAAAAAGGAAAAAGGCGTGGGTGGCGTTCACGACGTCGAAGTGCTGGTCAAGAAGCCGGGTGCACTCTACGCAGGAGATATCGGGCAAGTTCAGTACACAGACCCTAAAGGGGTGCTGTACATGAGTCAGCAAGCCACTCCGTTTGAATTGTCGGATGAAATGGAGATTTTGGCCGGAACGCATGGCAAGATCGGAAAAGTGGAGATTGACAAGGAAGACGAAGTCAAAAGCGGACAGCTTTTGTTCAAAATGGATTTGACCGATTCCGAGCTGGAACTGAAAGACAAAGAGCTTTCCTTGAAAGAAGCGCTGCTGAACCTGGAGCAGAAAAAGCGGGAAATCGCCAAAAAGCAAGTGGAAGCGCCGATCAGCGGGGTCATCACGAAGCTGAATGTCAAAGAAGGCGAAACCCCTGGTTCTGAGCCAGTTGCCGTTATTATGGATACTTCCTCTGTTTACTTTGTAGCTGCGGTAGATGAGATGGATATTCCAGCGATCAAGCTCGGCCAAAGCGTAGATGTTTACTTGAATGCTTTTGGCAACAAGCCGTTCAAAGGGAAAGTCACCGAGCTTCCGAAAGAAGGGACAAAAGAGGACAAGTCTGTTCGCTTCGCCGTCAAGGTGGAGTTGAGCGAGGCTGCCGATATGAAGCACGGCATGACGGGTGATTGCGATATTTACGTCGGGCAAAAAGACAACGTGAAGCGATTGCCGCTGAATGCCGTTGAGGTCATGGAAGCAGGACATGCAACCGTCATGGTCAAAGACCCGTCGTCTGGAGAGCCGACACCGAAAGAAATTGAGATCGGACTGGAAGGCGCGGACTTTGTAGAGATTGTCAATGGCCTGAATGAAGGCGAAGAAGTATTGATGATGAATCCGGAAGGCATGTAAGAATTACAGCACGAGCATGCAACGAGAAAAGACAACAGCCTTGTGTACCCGTCTTGCAAACGGATCGCGTTGGCTGTTGTCTTTTTTAGCGATAGCGGGTCAATGAAAGTCTCTCGCAGACGTTTGAGGTCAAGCTTTTCAAAGGATGAGCCACCAGCTGGCCTGTCTCGCGGCTGAACTGCTCAACTGCCGGACCCATGGACAGCTGCGCCGCTGCCAAGGCTATACCAGGGCGGGCAAGTTGAAGGTGATGGAGCGCTTCCTTTATTTTGGCGCAGTATGCTTCTTGTCTGTTTGCCATCAGCAGGTCAAACGAATTTTCGATGATGTGAAGCTCGATTGCGGGATCGCTCCCGGCTGCTTGCGCGTAGCTCCGCAAGCGGTTCATGGTCGGCTCGACTGTGGCCGGGTTGCTGAACAAAAGCAGCTTCGCACCGGGATCAAGCGACAGCTCCTGAAGAAGCGGGCCGTCTATGGTGAAAATGGGAACCGCGAAGCTGGCCTCGTCTTCTGGGGTTAGGTAAGAAGCGTACTGGGTGCAGGTGATGATCACGGCGTCTGCCGAACATTGACTCATCCACTGCAAATGGTCGCGCAGTTTCGCGTGCGCCTGCTCAATTGCAAGGGCAACAGCTCCTGTGCTTTGCAAAAGAATGCCCGGATCGACGAAATGAACAAGTTCGACGTCGAGCGCGGCGAAGGCATCGGCTAAAAGCGCAATATTCGAATGGTGCGCGTGCAAGCAGGCAATTCGCTTCATCGGCTGGCATCCGGCTGCAAAGAGGTTGGCGTGGCTTCCTTGCGGGCGATGAAGCGCAGTCGCTTGTAGTCCATGACCCAGCTGCCAGCGTGGAAAAGCGCCGGGCGCAGCAGCTCCGTCACCTCTTCGCGGATGTCCGTCCTCGCTTGCGCGGACAGTCCCGCGAAAAAAGGGCTGCAAAAGGAATCCAGCCAATGCTGTAACCCCTGATCGCCATCTGGCAGGGTGGTTGGTCTGTCGAAGTGGGAGGCCAGTGTGACGCGGAAGCCCTGCTTTTCCAAAAGGGCAGTGTACTCGCCGATGCTTGGAAAATACCAGGGAGAGCGCTCATCTGCCGAAATATTGTGCCGACTCAATGCGATCCGCAAAGCTTGGAGGATGTATTCGCAGTTGCCTTTTCCGCCAAGCTCGGCAACGAAGCGTCCGCCGGGAACGAGCAGCTGCCAGACAGACTGAATCACTTCCTGCGGCTTTTTCATCCAGTGCAGCGCCGCATTGGAAAAAACAGCGTCATACAGCTCGTTTGATTGATAGGAGTGGGCATCGGCTACGGAAAAGGCAATCTGTGGATATTTTTGTTTGGCTGTCTCGATCATACTTGCAGAAAAGTCGATGCCTGTCACCTTGGTTCCAGTCTCTACCAGTTGCGCGCTCAAATCCCCGGTGCCGCAGCCTACATCGAGAATGTTTTCGCCGGGCACGGGGGAAAGCCACTCCAAAAGTCCTTTGCCATAAGCGGACACAAAACCCATCTTGTCATCGTAGAGCTTGGCATTCCATTGATTCGTGAGACTCATCTGTCTCCCTCCTTTTCTCTTGTTTTACCAGTTTTATAGGTATAAATCAAATCTATAAAAATGATCAAACGAATAGTTTTTGCCTATGTGAATGGCGCGGAATTTTTTCAAACGGCACAGGAAATCAGGCTCATTTTGTCGAAGAAAGACGAGTGGAAACACTACAGCGAATGCAAAGAAAGGTAGAGAATATTCCGTGAAAAAATGGGTTGTAAAAGCACTTCTTGTGTGTCTGGCTACTGGCACCTTTTTGTCGGGAGTATCGGCTCCGCCAGCCATGGGAGCAGGGGCTGCAACATCTATGAAGAAAAACAGCCAAGTAGCAAAGCCCGTTTCGCAGCCTGTTCACAATATGATTATCTTTAACGACTATCAAGTGGCTGGCCAGGATTCAGGAGGGTGGAACTGGGTAAAAAATGACGAATTTATCCTTCCGCCAGATACTCCTCTCGATATCGACCTGCTGCAAACGACGTATGGCAGCGGCACGAACCTCAATAAAAGCGAGGTGATGCTTGACGGCGTTGCCATGCCGGAGTACCAGGCCGAACAGCAGTCTTCGCAAAGCACGTTCCGTTGGCAAGTTCCCCGCTTTTCCATTCCGGCTGCCAAATTGACGGCTGGCCTGCATACACTCACGTTTGTCGTATCAGATGCCAAAGGGCAGAAAAGCACCGTGCATGTGCGCTTTCAAGTAGAAGCGCAAAACTACCCGAGCGTTTTTGAAGGGGAGAAGGCTGAGGGCGAGGAAGTTCCAGCCGGCCGTCAGACAGTTATTTTCGGCATGATGGGCTCTACGAATTTTGCCAGCACGGTACCGGGAACGTGGAAAATGACCAACAAAGCAACAGGTGCCGAGCTTAAAGCGGTACCGGGAACCGTTTTTGCGACGGGAACGCTGGCAAATGGAGAATACGATCTCGTGTTCACTCCCGATGACATGAGCATGAGCATCTGGACGACAAATATTCGCGTCGGCATGGCGGAACTGTACATGGGAACGGACGCCAATGGTCAAAAGCTCTCGCAAGGCCAGCAAATCTCTGCCCCTGCGGCTCCGGGAGTGGTTCCGCTGTATTCTCCCGTTGCCGGACGCTGGTCGGCGAATGGGACAGGACAGACTTTGACCGACTCCCAGCATTTCGAGGTGGCGATTCCGGAAATGATGGCGGGAATGACGATGACGGTCACTTTTGAGCCGAATCAGACAACCAATCCTGACAACATCTGGGGCAGCTCAGCAACGGAAGTAAAAATTCAGGTTCCCGGTGCGCCCAACTCGTGTGATTCAGCGAGTGCAACTGCGACGATGGATGTGCTGATGCAGCAAAATGCGCAATCCTCGATGATGGTCGAGCGGGAAAATTTGTCCTCGTCCGATATTACCGTAAAGCTTTACCAAAGACCTGTACATGTGATCTGGCTGGCGACAGCGGCGGAGCATGTGGAGCATGGCAGTGAAGCGTCAGACGACGAAGGGCCGGGCTTCTGGGCCGTTGACAACGTGGTGGTGGATGAATCGAAGCTGAACTGGGATCATACAGCGCTCCTGCTGTCCAGCTACAAGCCAGGCCGACTCAAGGTGAACTATTACAGCAAGCGGGAGCCTCGCCAGTCGTGGTGCGGCTATATTCAAGTAATTGAAGATGTCCGGCCAATCCCGGCTGTCCCCGCCTGCGACAAGGATGAATCAGGCTTGGCTCCTACCCAATCGCCGCTGCTGTTGATCAACAATCGCGGCAAGGAATATCGCGACGGGCAGACCATTTCAGTCAATTCCTTGGCAGAGCTGGACAATGACAGAGAGCTGCGGCTAAAAGCTACGTACGCAAAACGCAGCGGAAACAAAAAGCTGCGGGATGGAACGGGACGCAACGGCACGGCTTACTACATGCCGAACCTCGTCTGGACGTACGGAGAGACGCCAGTTGGCTCCAATCAGACGACTGTTGGAGCGACGATTTCATCCGACAACACGGTTCAAGTGTTTTATGAAGGACAGGAAATCGCGCTTTTCGAGTCAGACCCGGATGATGAATACGAAGATGAGGGAATGTCATCCCTCGATTTGCGGCAAATTATCGAGGACAACGACGGAAAAGCAGGCGTCTACACAATCAAGGTGACCAACCACCTTACGTACAAGACTTGCTCGCTTGTGCTAAAAGACAAAAAATACGTGAAAGACTTGAACGTCCAGGAACGAAATGAAACCATGTCTCTGAAAGTAGAAGTGAAATAAGCAAACGTCCCCCTTGCAGTTGGCAGGGGGGTTTTTGTTGGGAAAAGTGCTCAAAGGGGAGGGCAAGCGCAGATGACCAGTGAACAGATCGCCATTCTGAAACAGTTCGGTTTTTGCATCGAAGGGGAGCAAGTGAAACATTTGAAGCTGGGAATCGTAACAGACAGTAAGGAATTTGCACGCTTTTCCACGCCTGAGCAGTTGCGGGAGCATATCAAACAGCTGCTTCGCAATCAGTGCTTATGGAAGCAAAAGCGCGGCGAGCAATAGAAACGGAAGAGCGGAAAGGTGTGGGAGGGATTGGGACAGATGGAGTCGAGAGCATATTTGCAGCAGGAGCTGGCAGAGGTAGAAGCATGGGAGAAAGATCAAAACGACTTGTGGTTTTGGGAAAAGCTGGGCAGGCTTCCTTTCGTCTGGCTGGATAAAATAACGCCGAATTTCGTCAGGGATAAGCTGGGAACGGCAGTAGACGAGATGGCGGCATTTCTTGAAACGGGAGGGACGTATCTCGTTTCGGATGCGGCGATTTACAGCAAGTTCGCTCAGCGGCTTGAGCAGGAGCAATCCGGTTCGAGGCAGCCGCGAGCAGAAGAGGTCGCAGGAGCGCCGCTTGTGCTCATGGATGAAGTGGCTCTTAATCTGAAAGAGTCGCGGGCGACTTTTGCCACGGTGCAAGGTGCGACGACGGGGATCGGCGGAATTTTTACATTGGCTATCGACATTCCGTTGCTTTTGGGCACTTCGTTGAAAGTGTTGCAAGAAATGGCCCTCTGCTACGGATATCGGCCAGAAGAAAAGCGAGAGCGCCTGTTCGTGGTCAAGTGTCTTCAATTTGCTTCCTCGGATATTGTCGGGAAAAAAGCGATTTTGGCTGAGCTTTCCCGGTTTGACGAGCCAGCTGCGCAGAAAGACGTCATCGCGCAATTGCAAGGCTGGCGGGAGGTCGTCGTGACGTACACCGAAAATTTCGGGTGGAAAAAGCTGTTTCAGCTGGTACCGATTGCGGGTATTTTGTTCGGAGCGTACTTGAATCGTTCAACCGTACAGGATGTCGCCGAAGCGGGGAGAATGCTTTACCGCAAGCGGCGAATCCTGGAGCGATTGCGGGCACAAGAAACAGCGCAGCGTGATTAAGCCAGGTCTTCGGCTGTCAGCGCGAAAATCAGATGATCTTCCCACACGCCGTTGATCTGCAAGTAGTGCAAGGACAACCCTTCCTTGCGAAAACCGTTTTTCTCCAAAACGCGAATAGAGGCCGTATTGCGAGGCATGACAGCGGCTTGCACGCGGTGCAAACCGGCTTCTTGAAAGGCGAAAGCGAGAGCGAGCCTGACGGCGGCTGTCGTGTAGCCTTTTTGGTTGCAGCTTTGATCCATGAAGTAACCGATGGTCGCGTTTTGCCAGGCGCCGCGTACGACGTTTGACAGGGCAACACGGCCGATCATGTCGTCCGTTTCGCGCAGAAAGACGCCAAAAGCGTAGCCTGTGCCAGCGGCAAAGTCTTTTTCCGCCTGGGCGATTTGTTCCTGTTGGCCCGTGAGCGTCAAAAAGGAAGACGACCGAATCGGTTCAAAAGGTTGCAAAAAAGCATGATTACGCAGCCGAAGCTCAAGAAGCTCGGCTGCGTCGTCCATGCCCAGAGGTCGCAGATAGACCGTTTCTGTATGTAGCGTCATGATATCAATCCTCCCTGGAAAAAGTCGGATCGACATTGTACCATGACTTGATTTAAGTGGAAAGGCTTTTTCTTTTCAGCGGCCTTCTGGTCTTAGCCCAGCAATTCGGAGAAAGAAACGCCAAACGCCTTGCAGGTTTCCACTTCTTTCGCTGTAGGGGACAGCTCGATTTTCAAGCCTTCAAGTGGTGTTTCCGCACCGCGCTCGCTCGCCTTTTTCAAGAGAGTATCTACGGCAGCGCCAACGTGCTCGTAAGCGGAATCGCAGGAACCGAATGCGACTACTTTTTTGCCAGTCAGATCGATGTCGTCCATCTCTTCGTAGAAGTCCAGGCACTCGTCCGGAAGATCGCCGTCGCCCCAAGTGTAAGCGCCGAGCAGGATGCCATCGTAGTCCTCAAGCTCCTTGGCTGTTGCGTCCATCACTTCTTTTATCTCCAGCTCTTTTCCTGTGGATCGAATACCCTCAGCAATCGCTTCAGCAATCTCTTGTGTGTTTCCAGTCATGCTTGCGTAAACCATCAAAATGCGGCTCATAAGGTTGAAACCCTCCAAATAAGATAATGAAAATCATTCTCACAAAAATAAGATAATGAAAATGATTCTCGTTGTCAACGATTTTTTTTCTTTCTATAAAGCTGTTGCCACATGGGAATGATTTTGGTAGAGTTAAATGAAATTATAATATTGGAAGTCTAAATAGAGGTGCGCCGAAGAATAGTACATCTTTTCGTCATCTGCCGGGGGGCGGGAAAAGGAGGAAAGGCTAAAGCGCCGAAGCGGTTGTTGTTCCCCTCGAACAGCAGCGGCTGGGGTGGCTCATGAACAATGAACATCCTGTCACAAAAGACGATTGTCTTCTTGTGGAGCGCTATTTACGATTTGCTTGGGCAGTTTGGAAAGCAATGAGATAGCGAATGCACTCATTGCTTTTTTTAGTCAATTTAAACAAGGCAAGGTTTTGATCAAAAAGGAGGATTTACCTGTGAACATGATGGATGCAAATGAAATTATCGCGTTTATTCAAAAAAGCGAAAAGAAAACACCTGTGAAAGTATACGTGAAAGGCAATCTGGAGGGCATTGACTTCGGTGCCAGCGCAAAAACGTTCATCACTGGCTCTACTGGCGTCGTCTTTGGCGAGTGGAAAGAGATCGAGCCTGTTTTGGCTGCAAACGCCGACAAAATCGAGGACTACGTGGTAGAAAGCGACCGCCGCAATTCCGCGATTCCATTGCTCGATACAAAAGGCATCCAGGCTCGCATCGAGCCGGGCGCGATCATCCGTGACCAGGTTACCATCGGAAACAACGCGGTGATCATGATGGGAGCTTCGATCAATATTGGCGCGGTAATTGGCGAAGGCACGATGATCGACATGAACGTGGTTGTAGGTGGACGCGGTACAATCGGGAAAAATTGCCACATCGGCGCTGGTTCTGTCATTGCAGGCGTTATTGAGCCGCCTTCCGCACAGCCGGTTGTTGTCGAAGACGATGTCGTGATCGGTGCCAATGCGGTTATCCTCGAAGGCGTTCGCGTAGGAAAAGGCGCGGTCGTAGCAGCAGGCGCGGTCGTGATTGAGGATGTGCCGCCATACGTGGTTGTTGCGGGCACACCTGCTCGTGTCATCAAACAAATCGACGACAAAACTCGCTCCAAGACGGAGATCAAGCAGGAGCTACGTCAGCTGTAGGGGAGAGAGCTCACATGGACTGGCGTACGCTCGACGAACAATACATCGTCTCTTCTTATAAACGTTTGCCTATCGCGATCGCCAAAGGGGAAGGAAACTACCTGTACGATACAGCGGGCAACAAGTATTTGGACCTGTTTACGGGCCTGGCAGTCAATGTGCTGGGCCACTCCCACCCGCGGATTGTTCAGGCGCTGCGCGATCAGGGAGAACGTTTCCTGCACATTTCCAACGTATTTTTGAACCAGCCGGCGATCCTGTTGGCCAAGCGGCTGGTCGAGCAGACGATCCCGGGAAAAGTGTTCTTCACCAATTCCGGCGCAGAGGCGACCGAGTCCGCGATCAAAATGATTCACAAATGGACGAAGACCGACGGAGCGGGACGCGAAGGGATCGTCGTCTTGCGCAACAGTTTTCACGGCAGGACGCTGGGCGCCGTTCGGCTGACCAGGCAAGCGCACGTCTATCAAGATTTTCCGCAGCCGGATTTTCCCGTGTACGAGCTTGATCCGGAGGACACAGCCGGATTGCGCGCCATCTGTCGCGAGGCAAAGCCAGCAGCCGTCCTGATGGAGCCTGTTCTTGGCTCCGGGGGTGTCGTGCCTTTGTCTGTAGACTTTTTGCGCGAGGTGGCGACCATTTGCCAAGAGGAAGGCATGCTGTTTGCCATGGATGAAATCCAGACAGGCATGGGACGGACGGGAAAACTGTTTGCCTACGAGCACGCAGGCGTGACGCCAGATTTGATCCTGTTTGCCAAAGGAGTAGGCGGCGGACTTCCGCTCGGTGGCGTCATTGCCGGGACGAAGCTGATGAACCAGTTCAAGCCGGGAGATCACGGCACGACTTTTGCGCCGTCTCCGCTTTCGGCTGCTTTGGGCAATGTCGTGCTGGACGAACTGCTCGATCCCGCATTTGCAGCGAGCGTAGACGAAGTGATTGCCTACCTGTGGGCTGGACTGGAAGCACTGCGTGAGCGCCTCCCGGAACAGCTTCAGGCGCTGCGCGGCAAAGGCATGATGGTGGGAATCCCGCTCAGTGCTGCTCCCGAAGAGGTCAGCCGCTTGCAGCAAGCCATGCTGGATCGGGGAGTTCTCGTGGATGTGACGCAAAAAACGATTGTTCGCTTGCTGCCGCCGCTCACTTTGACCAAGGAAGACGTAGACCGTTTCCTGGAAAGCTTTGCAGCGGAACTGGCTGAGCTTCAAGGGGCAAAAGGGGAGGCGTAAGCGATGACGACATCTTTGTTTACCCAAATTCGCCGCGATCTGCACCAAATTCCCGAGCCGGGCTTTCAAGAGGTAAAAACGCAAAAGTATTTGCTCGATTACCTGGAGAAGCTTCCGCAAGATCGGCTGGAGATCAAGACATGGCGCACCGGGATTTTGGTCAAGGTTGCCGGAACCAATCCGAAGCGGACGATTGCCTGGCGGACTGACATGGACGGCTTGCCGATTGCAGAGGAGACGTCCTATCCGTTTCGCTCGTTGCATGAAGGGTATATGCATGCGTGCGGACACGACATGCACATGGCGATTGCTCTCGGGCTGCTGACGCATTTTGTGCAGCAGCCGATCGCAGATCACCTGCTGTTCCTGTTTCAGCCGGCGGAAGAAGGGCCAGGCGGCGCCCTGCCGATGATGGAGAGCGAAGAGTTTGCGCTCTGGCGGCCCGACTGCATTTTTGCCCTGCACATCGCTCCCGAGTATCCTGTGGGCCATATTGCTACAAAGCCGGGCATTTTGTTTGCGAACACGTCCGAATTGTACATCGATTTGGTCGGAAAAGGCGGACATGCGGCGTTCCCGCACAAAGCAAATGACATGGTAGTTGCCGGGAGCCATCTGGTGACGCAGCTACAGTCGATCATTTCGCGCAACATCGACCCGCTCGATTCCGCTGTCGTGACCATCGGCAAGCTGGAGGGCGGAACCAAGCAGAACATCATCGCCGAGAAGGCGCGGCTGGAAGGGACGATTCGCACGTTCTCGACAGAGTCCATGGCTCTGGTCAAAGCGAGGATTGAATCGCTAGTAAAAGGGATCGAGGCCGGTTTCGACTGTACAGCATCCATTGACTACGGCGTGGGCTACTGCCAGGTGTACAACGAAGAAAAGCTCACGACAGCGTTCATGGACTGGGTTCGCGAGCATGGGGAGGATGTGACGCTGATCGCCTGCAAGGAAGCGATGACCGGAGAAGACTTCGGCTACTTCCTGCAAGAGATTCCCGGCTTTTTGTTCTGGCTGGGCGTTCATACCCCCTACGGCTTGCATCATGCCAAAATCGAGCCGAGCGAGGAAGCGATCGAAGTCGCGATTCGTCTCGTCTCCCGGTATTTTACCTGGCTTTCGCAGCAAGACTAGCGTGCGACGGCAAAAGAAGAGCGGCTGTGCTGGCCGTTCTTTTTTTATCGGCCAATACCAATAGTGTGCGGACGGCCATATGCCCGCATTGTCAAGAGTCCGGAGTGGTTATTCACAAAATGGTGAACAAGTCTTTCTTCCTGTGCGGCCGTTGCTTGTGGATTCTGTGGATATTGTTGAAAAAACTTGTCTTTGCACCACAACTATTTGCCGTTTTTCACGTATAAACTAGAGAGAAGAAATTCCGGAAGAACAAGCGCTGCCGCGCACACATACAGGAGGATTATGACATGAAAAAAGCATGGTTATCGGCCTTGTTGGCGCTGACTGTAGCGGGAGTCGGGACTACCGCTGCTTTGGGAGAAGGTGCGTTGCGCGTATTTGTCGGCTCAGAAACGATTGCGAGTGACATGCCGGCTTCCAAAGCTGATTCGGTTGAATCGTTGGTCAATAAGCTTGGCGGATTCGTCGATTACGATCAGAAAACAGGAAAGCTGCAAGTAGTCAAGCCCAATGTAAACATCATTGTCCTGGAAGGGATTCAGCAGACACGCAACAAAACAATCGTGTTCAGCAACCCGATCAAAGGCTACAGTGACAAAAATGTTCCGCGCACCTTCAACGTCTTTGTCGAAGTGGACGAAGCTCCCGTCGCCAAAGACTTGCGTATACAACTGGTTCTGATCGGACCGGATGGCAAAGAAGTAAGCAGAGGAAAAGAGCTGAAGTATTCGACGCAAAACGCGAACAGCTTCTATTTCGCCGAGCCGTTTGTTTCGACCAAGCTGGAGGACTACGGCAATTACAAGGTGCAAGTCCAAATGAAGTCGGAGAAGTTCCCTACGTATGTCGTAGTAGGCGAAAACACTTTTACGGTAGGGCGATAAATTAAATGGCTTGGAAACGTTCCCACTTGGCTTGGTCACATGGTATAATAGACTGAATAAACCAATATACATGTTGAAAGCAAGTACATGAAAGAAAGGAACGATGGGAGCAGATGGAGACAAATCCCCCGCGATCGTCCACGGATGTAGAAGGCCCGAGTATACACATTGCCTGGAAAGATGAGCATTCGATTCAGGCAGAGTGGAGTATGACGAAGGAGTTCGAGCAGGAAGTGGAGAAGAAATTTGCGATACCTTTTGCCGAACTGCCGTTTGTCCTGCGCCTTTTTGACGTGACTGAGCGCAAAGAGATCCGTAACGATGGCACAGACCTTTACACTGATTTTGATATTAATCACCGCTCTTCCGAATGGATTTTGTACGGAGTCACGCAAGGATTGGAATATTGCGTCGATCTCGGCATTCGGATGGTGGATGGAAGGTTCTATTCGCTGTCAAGATCTCAAATGATTTGATCAACGTGCTCGTTTGATTTGGCTGTTTGGATGTGTGATCCAAGGCAGCCGCATAGGAAGTAGTACCCGTTTTCTTATAAGGAAAAAGCCCCGCTGGCCCACGTTTTCGTGTGGCTGGAACGGGGCTTTTATTTTTGCGGCGGATGGCTTATGGAACTTGGCGCTGTTTGTCCAGCAGGCGAAGCGCGATAGCGAAGACCGCCCAGGCAGGCAGCGGCTCATCCAGCTTGCCGAGCCATTCCGGCGACGTAATCAAACCTTCGCGCAATGCCCGTTTGCCGAGATCGAGCTTCCAAGGGGGATAAGGGGATGGCTCTTCAGGCGTAAATTGATCGTAGGCGCTCAAATTGTAATTTTGAATCAAACGAATCAGTTTGTCAGCGTATTGCGGATCAGTGGCATACCCGGCTTTTGACAGCGCCTGGGCAGCTTCCTGCGGCGTCTGGGCCATCAGCACTTTTTTGTATGCGGGCTTGAGCAGAAACTGGGCATGATCGTCGATGGATTGTTGATAGTTGTAATAAGCTTTGAACTCGGATGGGTGGGACACGGTTTCCCCGTTTACGACTTCCTTGCTGACGGTGGTGACCGATCCAGCGGGGCCTGTGCCTTTGATGCCAAACAAATTGTAGGAGGAGCGGCCTGTCGTCGAATCAACAGGCACTTTTTGCCCCCAGCCTGATTCCAAAATGGCTTGCGCAATCGTGATGGAAGGGAAAATGTGATAATTCAAGTAAGACTGCCTGGCGGAGCCTGCCACCAGCTCGATGAATGCTTGCGGCTCCATACGCTTTTCACCTCTTTCGTCGTCGCTGACCTCTGGCGGTGGGTACTGGCAAATTCGGCTATCTGTACCCATGTTATGCCGGGCGCAGCGAAAAAAGCTCCGCGAGGAAAGCAGCGCACGCATGCAGACGTAAAAAAACAGCAGGTCAGAGCCTGCTGCTTCATGGTTACGGTTTGCGAGGTTGAAAATATTGGACGCGTTTGTTGAACAAATGCAGCTCCGCCTTGTAGTCGCGGGCCAAGTAACGACAGTATTCGTTGGCTTTGTTCATGTCTCCGTTCGTGGCAGCTTCCGGGAGCGAAATCTGGATGTAATGCTTCTCGGTGCCATCTTCGTTGGCGCTGCCAACTCCGACCACGATCGATTTGTACATGCTCGGGTCTTTTCCCTTGAGGAGGAACCACGATTCCTTGCCTTCCGGACGTTCTTCTATGGTGTATGGAAACGCTGCCTCTTGATAGGACCAGCCGAGTTGCTGCCCTGTTTTAGCGGTCATGTCCATATATCGCGTAAACTTGGCTTTCACGTCTTCAATAGTTGCAGATTGGGCGGTAGAGCCATTCACAAAATAGATGTAGGCCGATTGAAGTTTCACGATTGCACCCTCCTAGTACCGGGAATATCTGCGTTTAGTGTAGCATTGCTTCCACTCTTTGGCAATGAGACAGTTGCGAAACGAAAACAATTGCGCGTCTTTTCTGAAAAGTGTAAAATATAAATACTATTTATATAGTCGATAAGTGAACGATAAAGGATCATGGAGGAGTAAGCCCATGCAGGAGGCCTCGATTAGACACGTATTTGAAGCATTGAACACGATGCGCGCCATTGATGTGGTAAACAAGGAAGACTGGGAGCGGGCGGCGAAGGAAGCCGAATTGGATTCCTCCGTGCAGTTAAACATTCTCTGGATCATTTACTGTTATGAAGGAGTGCGTGTCACCCAAATTGCCGATTGGACTTTCTGGCACCCGTCTTCGATCGTCATTCACATCAAAAAGTTGATGGAGAAAGGGATGGTGACGATTGAAAAGTCTGAGCTGGACGGACGGGTCGTCCATGTGTACCCAACCCAGCGAGGCAAAGAAGTTTTGGAAGAAAGCAGAAGAAATGTCCCATCAATTTTCAGATTGACGTATGCCCTGGAGAAAATGGAGGAACGATACAGTACAGCAGTAGTCGAATTGTTCTTCGAATGCCTCTCCTTTGTCGCCCAATCGCTGCACGGAGCGGAGAAGGTGAGATGGATTCAGGAGGGCGAAGATCGCGTGATGAATCCTACTCATCTGATTAGTTAAGGAGCAGAGGGTGGCAAAAAAGCCGATTTTCGTGTATACTGTTAAATACTCCGAATATTTTTGAAATATTTCCGGAGTGAAAACCAAGATGAGGAGGGATTGCTGATGGAGCACTACGAACACTTATACGACGTTTCTGAGAACGCGAATGTCCGTTTTCTCGGATTTGTTTCTGAGGGAACCAGACACGACTTTGGGATTGTATTTACACACAAGTTTTATGGAAAGCCGTTGGTGGTCTGTATGCAAACGGGGCAATCAACCCTTCTCTGTTCAGAGGATGCGGTAAAGCCGGGATATTTGCAAAAAGTTTTCCGACTGGACTCGGAAAGCGAAGCCCAGGCGCTCGCTGAATTTTTCCAACAGTACCTACCGACCATTTCATTTGAAGAGAATCAGTACTAGCAGGCGGGCAGAAGTTTATCTTCTGCCCGTCTTTTTTGCTAGAGCGCCGTGGCTGTCTCGAAAGCAAGCGGAGTACCCTGTTTACGAAGGCGGGCGACCCGGCTTACAATCGGGATAAGGAACAGGAGGCCAGATCGATGAACGTACATAAATGGGCGGCCAGCGAGCCGAGAGGAGCAATCGTGCTGGTGCATGGAACAGGAGAACACCACGGGCGGTATGAGCATGTCGCCGCTTTTTTGAATCAGCAAGGCTGGGATGTGTATGCAGGAGATTTGCCAGGCTGGGGGCGTTCGCCGGGAATCAGGGGGCATATCGACTCGTTTGACGATTATTTGCAAAGGGTGCGGGAGTGGACGGCGTTTGCCCTGCAAGACAGCGCCGGAAAGCGTCCCGTCTTTTTGCTCGGGCACAGCCTGGGCGGATTAATTGCGACTCGCTTCGTGCAGGAAGAGAAGCTCGCTCGTGAGCTGACGGGACTGATCCTGACTTCTCCGTGCCTTGCGCTGAAGCTGGCGGTTCCGGCGTGGAAGGCGCGGGTGGCGAGTCTGCTCGACCGCGTTTGGCCGACGCTTGCCATCGCCAACGGGATCAGCCCTGACATGGTTTCGCGGGATGTGGCGGTTCAGGCTGCTTACAAAAGCGATCCACTCAACTATCCAAAGGTCAGTGTACGGTGGTTTCAGGAATTGCACAAAGCGATGAACATGGCTTTTGCGCAAAGTGGACAGCTTGCGGTGCCTGTGCTGGTGCTCCAGGCAGGTGACGACTCTCTCGTCGATGCCGATGCTGTCGAGCGCTTCGCCGAAGGCATACAGGGAAACAAAACGTTTCGGCGTTTGCCAGGCTTGCGCCACGAGGTGCTGAACGAGCCGGAGCGCGAGGATGTACTCCGGCAAATCGGCAACTGGCTGGATGAAATCGCCAAAACCAATGTGACATACTAATTAAATTCAAATTGTGTGCAATTACCGTATTGACTCCTAATGGTGTGGCATATTAAGATGAGAGTACGTTGAATCGAAGGATATGTGTTATCACATTTCATGAGGAATCCAATGCGGAGGGGACACAGATGGGAACTATCGTATGTCAGACTTGCGGGACCATCATCGAGCATTTTGAGAGCAACTCAGTGAAAACGCTTTATGCGGCTTGCAACTGCGAGTGCCGACCTGATCAGAGACAGGAAAAAGAATAGGATAAAACGCGCAGGCCACTCAGTTCAGGGCCTGTTTTTTTTTGACAACCTTTTCATATTGAAGGATAATGGGGAAGTGTGATAATCGTTGCAAAAGGAGGAATTGTTTCATGAAACGAAAGCCCATGCAAGGACTGATGGCCGCAGCGCTACTGGTCAGCTCCTTGTGGACCGGGACGCCAGCGTTCGCTAACAGTGTCGGAGAGGAAATCAAAATAGACGCTAGTCAACCTGAAATTTCTGAGGATGGTTTCGACATTTCCAAAGATTATGCCGTATGGAAAGTGGAAGGCGAGAAAACACTCACCCTGTACAACCTCAGCAAACAGACAGAATTGAAAATCGGTGATAAAAAGTCCGACAAAACAAGCCCGAGAGTGGACGGGAAATACGTCGTCTGGATCGACTCTCGCAACGGAGGCTCCGACGTATACCTGTACGATATCGCCAAAGACGAAGAGATCCGTTTGACAAAAGACGCTTCGGTAAGCGGTCTGGAAATCACAGGCAAGCAAGTCGCCTGGGCAGACAAGAGCGATGAAGGCACAGACATTTATTTGTACAACATCTCGACAGGTGATACGACACGCGTGTCCACAAGCGGGAAAGCCGAGTCTCCAACCGTGGGCGACAGCTATGTAGCTTGGGCAGACAAGAGAGAAGGCAACTACGACATCTACTACTACGACATCGAGCGCGGAGTAGAAAAAGCGGCAGTCTCCGGAAAAGGCGATCAGATCGAGCCAAGCATTTACAGCGACAAGATCGTGTACGAGAACAGTACGAGCCAACAAATTTACCAATATTCGATCAGCGGCGGTAAAAACAAACAGCTTACAGATAGTTCGGACAGCAAGGGATTCGTACATATTTTCAAAGACAGAGTCGTCTATTTGGAAGATGACGATTTGGTTTACCACCAATTAAACAAAACGTTTGGCAAAGAAATCGTCAGCAACATTTTTGACGAGGTCGGTCCTCGCCTTTACGAAGACTACGTGCTGTATGCCAAGAAGGACAACAACAAAAAACTGCGCTTGAGTCTGTACGACCTGGACGAACAAGAAGTCATTCCGCTCGGGACCACTTCCGGCAAGCCGATTCAGCCAGACGCTTCCGACCGTTATGTCGTGTACGTGGCAGAAGCCAAAAAGGGCAATGCTGTCATTCTGTATGATACAGAAAAAGGTACAAGCAAAACGATCAGCAGCGAGGACTCCGATCCGGAAAGAGCCGTTGTAAGTGGACGCTACGTCGTCTGGTATGACCAGAAGGAAGACGCGCTGGTTGCCTACGATATTCGCAAAGGGACAACCAAACAGATTACGGACGAAGATGAAGATCAGGAGCCGAGCGACAAGCTGTACGAAGTCGATGGCGACAACCTTTTCTGGGTGAACATCAATCGCCGGGCTGATCTGATGATTACCGATTTGGCGACAGAAAAAACGACGGAGATCGAGAGCTTGAAGAGTGAGCCGCTCTCCATCGATATTTACGGAAACTACGCTGCCTGGGTGGCAGAGACTGGCAAGAAAACGGCGAGCGTTTATTTGTACGAAATCGATGAACAAGACACGACAGAAATCCGCAAAAATGTTAACGTGCAATCGGCGCAAATCGGTGACGATTTTGTCGTTTGGAGCGAAACAAGCGACAAGTCTAAGACTGGCTGGGATTTGTACCGCTACAACATGGATCGCCAACGGACCGATTTGCTGATGCGTTTCAACGATCGCGATCAAAAAAATCCGCAAGCTTCCCGCAATATGGTGTTGTTTGAAGACAACCGCCTGACGAAGAAAGACAATGATTTCTACTATGAGCTGTATGATGCAGAAGACGGTTCGTTCAGCGACGTCGAATGGAACGAAAAAGCGGAAATGTCCAGTGCGCGAATCGGCGGCAACCGCGTTGTTTGGATCGATGAGCGCGATGGAGATCCGGTTGTGTACACGATGGCATTTGCGAAACCGCAAGATAGCGATGAGGAAGAGGAGCCAGGGGAAGAAAAGCCGGAGCCTGGTGAAGTAAAAGAGTTCAAGTATGTCGACTTGCTCAATAACAACACTTTGGGCAAACTGCTCAAAGAAGTCGGCTACAACAATTTTGTGTATGTGTTCTTTGCAGGAACGGACGAGGAAGTTACCATGACCATGCGCGAGGTCGTAAACGACAAGAGACGTTTTGACGATTACATGAAGCAAAGCGACGTGGACGAAGTCGTGGTGCGCGTCACCTACTAGAAGGAATGCGCAAGCAAAAAGCAGACAGTGGACATTTTCCAGCTGTCTGCTTTTTTGCGTGCAAACCGTTTTGCACTGCGCGAGCGCTTTTTGGCACAGATAAGAATTGATCAGATGCTTATCCAGTATAAGTGCAACCAAGACTGCGCCAAAGGCTTGGCGCAGCCAGGTTTTCTAAGCAGGGGGAGTTGCTGGAATTTGGCATAAATACGGCTTTGTCAGCAGTAATCCGGCCAGAAACAAAAGGACGGCCACATAAGCGGGGAACAAATGCCAGAAGTCGACGTAGCCGACGGCAAAGTGAATCCCGATGCCCGCAGCGAACCCCGGTATGCCAGCGAGGAACAGTGTCCACCACACCCATGCTTCCCCGCGGCGGAAGCCCCACAAGCTGATCAAGAGGACAGCGAGACCGTCCGATACAAGTGCACCGCCAAAACCTGCCCTGTCGTGAGCGATCAGCGGAATCAGCTTTTCGTTAAAGGCGTTCAGCATTTCTGCGGATACGCAAAGAAAGACCAAATCGGATGGAACGAAGACGCCAGTAATCCCGATCAGGGAAATGATCAGTCCAGCTCCCGTCAGGCTAAAGCCGATGATGACAAAAAGCAGCTGCCCCCACAAAGCCATTTTCCACGTCCGGTCGTTATGTACGTCTGGCGGAAGGGCAGGCATATGTCTGTTGGCTCGCGTACGCAGAGCAAGCAAGAACAGCGGGAGCAAAAGCAGCGCCAGAATCGCGTGCATGTAGTCAAAATAGCCGTAGCCAATAAACAGGAAAAAGCTGGAGAATCCGACCGCTCCGGAAGCGAGCAGCACGGCGCGCGTCCAATGAATGTCGTTGCGCAAGCCGTGATACGATAGCTGCGCATACATGATGCCGATCGAGATCATCGTTCCCGCCAGGCTGATCCGGTCGTGAGCCATAAACGAAAGCAGCTGCGGGCTGATCAAAGCAAGTTGTTCCGCGCTCATTTGCAAAAAACGTTCGTCGTACGGGAGGATGACGCTGGCAACGGCAACCAGCCACGCCAGTGCGCCGCCGATGATCATCCCGATGCCCAAAAGCAGCCCGCAAAGCCAGGAAGGAAGCCACAAGGCAGATCGTTCCTGTGGCTTTTTCGTAGTCGTGGTCGTTTCAGACACTGCCGCTGCTTCCTTGTCCATGTCCGGGAGCGGACAGTCCAGCGAAGCGCATGCGCCGAAACGGGATTGCAAAATCGCTTCGTTGATTCGCTTCGGCAGGCCAGGACCGGAGTAGACCAAACCGCTGTGCAACTGGACAAAGTCAGCGCCAGCGTCAAAAAAAGCAAGAGCGTCTGCCGGTTCCAGGATGCCGCCAGAGCCGATCAAAAGGCATTCAGGCCAGGCCGCTCTGGTGCGGGAAACAGCTTGGAGAGAAGCTGTGTGTGACGGCTCGCCTGTGACGTATGCAGCAGTATGCACATTTTCCGCATCCCGCTCCCGCTGCTGTACGCCTACGCCTCTGACGCCCCCGCATACGATCACGCCGTTCAGCCCTGCTTGCCGGGCCAGGCGGAGCAGACGAAGCCACTGGTTTTCCTCCAGGTCAGGCGGGAGCGCCAGCAGGACGGGCAGCTCGGTAGCTTGCCGCAAACAGGCCAGATGATGCTGCCACTCGGCGTCACTCCACGGGTTGTCTCCCTCCATGGCGCGGCAGTCCAACGAAAAAAAGGCGCAGTACGGCTGCAAACGGGCCATCAGCTGTTCTCTCTCCGTTGTCGCTTCCTCTAATGTTGCCCCCGGACGAAACCCCAATCTGGCTCCGAGCGGGATCGCTGACGGCGTGGAAGTGGATTGGCGCAAACGGCTTTCTACGGCTTCGATTCCCGGATTTTCAAGCGGTGTCCTGTACGTAATGGCGGAAGTGCCCACGTTCCGAGCCGTCTGCCCGGAATCGGCAAGCGGCGCAAGCGTAACTGGCCCCAGCTCGATGTAGCCAAAACCGAAGCGCGACAATGCTCCAAGCGCTGTTCCAGCCGGGTCTAGACCAGCTCCCAGGCCAACCGGAGCAGGGAAGGTCAGTGCGCCGACTGTTTTGGATAAAGTTGCAGGCGGATGCATATGGCCCATCAGCTCGATGATGGACGAGCCGCCAGGCAGCTTTGCCAGCGTGCCGATGGCGGTGAGGGTCAGGCTTCTGGCGCGTTCGGCTGGCAGCAGAAAAAGCAAGGGCCGAAACAACGTTTGATAGGACCAGTCTGGCAAAAGGATCAACACCTTCCTGATTTTTCCCATTTCTATCTTATCTCAAAAGGTTCAGGCGATACATGCCCAAAAAAGCAAAAAGCCGTTGTCTCCGCAGAGGCAACGGCTTGGGATGCAAGTTCGGCGAGCTTATCCCGAAATGGCGGTTTGGCGTTTGATGACTTTGATCGTTTTCAGCGATTCGTCTTCCGGGCCTTGTACAGGAAGTCCGACACGAATGTTTTCCTGGATGTAGGCGATGTTTTCTTCGGTGATGACTTCTCCCGGCAAGAAAATCGGAATGCCTGGCGGGTAGACCATGATAAACTCGGTAGTTACGCGGCCTGCCGCTTCCACCAGCGGAATGGTTTCGGTTTCGGCATAGAACGCATCGCGTGGTGTCGTGGACAGCACCGGGATGTTCGGCAGGGAGATCGTTGGCTTTTCTTCTGCCTGCACGTGGGAAAACTCCACTGACAACTCACGCAGAGCGTTGACCAGCGCTTGAACGGAGTCTTCCGTATCCCCGGCGGTAACAAAACAGAGCACGTTGTACAAGTCGCTCATTTCCACTTCGATGTTGTACTTGTCGCGCAGCCAGTTTTCCACTTCCCAGCCCGTAATGCCAAGATCGCGGACGTGAATCAACAGCTTGGTCGGGTCCATGGCGTAGGTGGCAGGCTTCCCGAGAATTTCTTTGCCGACACAGTAGATGCGCGGAATCTCATTGATCATGTCGCGCGCTTTGTTCGCCAGCTGCATGGCCTGGTCAGCCAGCATTTTGCCGTTGAGCGCCAAGTGCTGACGGGCCATATCGAGCGAGGCCAGAAAAATGTACGAGGTAGACGTCGTCGTGAGCATGCTTAGCACTGTCTTGACGCGGTCGACATCGACCAATCCTTCGCGGACGTTGAGAATGGACGTTTGCGTAAGCGATCCGCCCAGCTTGTGAACGCTCGTTGCCGCCATGTCAGCCCCGGCTTGCATCGCTGAAATCGGCAACTCAGAGTGGAAGTGGATATGCACGCCGTGTGCTTCATCCACCAACACCGGAATTTCGTAGTTGTGGGCCGTGCGCACGATTTCGCGCAAGTCTCCGGCAATCCCGAAATAAGTAGGGTTGATGACCAGCAGGGCAGCCGCGTCAGGGTGGGCTTCCAGCGCTTTTTGCACGGCTTTCACTGTAATCCCGTGGGAAATCCCCAAACGCTCGTCCATCGCTGGATGAATGAAAATCGGTACCGCTCCGGCAAAAATAATCGCCGACATGACGGATTTATGCACGTTTCTCGGCACAATAATTTTGTCTCCAGGGCTGCACGTCGCCATAATCATCGCCATAATCGCGCCGCTCGTCCCTTGAACAGAGAAAAATGTATGGTCAGCGCCGAACGCTTCGGCAGCCAGTTCTTGCGCTTCTTTAATCATTGCTTTCGGATGGTGCAAGTCATCCAGCGGGGCAATGTTGATGAGGTCTATCGAGAGAGCGTTCTCCCCGATGAACTCGCGAAATGCCGGATGCATGCCCATACCTTTCTTATGGCCCGGAATGTGAAATTGAATCGGGTTCCGGTTGGCGTGCTCCAACAACCCGCTGAACAAAGGAGTTTTCATTTGTCTCACTACGATCGCCTCGCTTTACGAATCAAGAATAAAGGGGATAAAACAAACAAATTGAGTATAGCAAAATAGGGGGGGAAAGCAAGCGAATTTTTATTCATATTCGCGTGTGGCAGCAGGAGTTTCCTCTGGTAGCCGAGAAGCATAACAAAAATGGGGGGATGGGGATGAAAACAAGAGTAACGGAACTGCTGAAAATCGACCATCCGGTAGTTCAGGGCGGATTGGCCTATCTAGCATACGCAGAATTGGCAGCAGCTGTGTCAAATGCGGGAGGATTGGGACAGGTCACCGCGATGTCGCTGCCCTCGGCAGAAGCGCTGCGCGAAGAAATTCGCAAGGTGCGGCAGTTGACGGACAAACCTTTTGGCGTCAACTTCGCGATTGGCCAATACAACCGCCCTTATGAGGAGGCGCTGGAGGTTGCCATCGAGGAGGGCGTAGCAGCCATCTCCGTGACGGGAGGCAATCCCGAACCTCTTTTGCGCAGGCTGGACGGTCATCCGATCAAAAAGCTCGTGCTGGTCGCTTCCGTGCGGCAAGCGCAAAAAGCGGAAGCGATCGGGGCAGACGCGGTCATGGCGGTCGGACAGGAAGGCGGCGGCCACCTTGGACGCGATGATATCGGTACGTTCGTGCTGATTCCGCGCGTCGTGGACTCTGTAAACATTCCGGTGCTGGCAAGCGGCGGAATCGGTGACGGTCGCGGGCTTCTCGCCGCGCTCGCTCTCGGTGCCGAAGGGGTGGAGATGGGAACACGCTTCATCGCCACACAGGAATGCGTGCATGCCCATGAGGCGTACAAGCAGGCTCTATTGAACGGAACCGAGCAAGATACCGCCGTCATCAAAAGGACGCTGGGAGCCCCGGCGAGGGTCGTGCGCACGCCAGGATCGGACCGCATTTTGCAAATGGAAAAAGCAGGAGCCGGCTATGAAGAGCTGAAAAGCTTCATCAGCGGCGAAAATAACCGCACCTTTATTTACGAAGGCGACTGTGACAACGGCTTTGGCTGGGCTGGTCAAGTCATCGGCCTGATCGACGACATCCCGACCGTGCAGCAGCTGTTCGAGCGGATGCTGCAAGAGGTGGAAGGCGGACTTGGGCGATTGAACAGTCTTCAGGGCAGATAGGCAGGTAAGCGAGCCTATTTTAGAATGCCCGTTATTGTGCCGTCAGGGTGTGCCAAAAACAAAAGAACAGGCAAGCGCTTTTCAAAAGAAAGCGGACCTGTTCTTTTGCATATACCTTAACCAAATGCCAGGGAGGCGATAGATGAAAGGTTAACGACCGATTGTATACAGCTTGCCGAGGACGGTAAACGTGTTTTCGAGGCGTTCCAGCAAGGCTTCCGGATCGGCGAGCACGGGATCATGGCGATCAATCGTAATGCCGCAGAGCAGCTCCGCCTTTTTTACTTGAGCCAGCCTGTCCATCAGCTTTTTCACGCCGTCTCTGCCCAGTTCTGCCTGAGAATGGCTCGTTGGCTCCGTGTGGTCAGGCGACCAGTGGAACGTATCCGGCACGAGCGTCATGACCTCGTCGAGTTTGGACTGGAGCGACTGGCTGATCTCGGTTTTCGCCGGCGCTTCGTAAATCACGGCATACCAGACAAACAGGTGAGTCTGCCACAGCCCGATTTGAAAGTGGGGATGCTTTTTGTACCCGCGTTTGTCATTGGCCCAGGCAACCCACGTATCTTTTGGCGGGTTGACGGTACGGCGAGCGTGCTTGGCTACATGAAAAAACATCTCGTCCCCGGTTTTAAGCGACAAGACAGGCGCGAAATGATGGCCAAGCGCTTCAAGCTTGGGACGAACAATCGTTTTGATGGCGTCCATTCGCTGGTCGAGTCCATCAATGGCAAAAACGTCAAAGTCTTCCTGGTGAAAGCCGGAAAAAGCAGTCATGAAACAAACACCTCAATTTATCCATGATCGATCGCCATGCAAAAGAAAAGGGCGAACGTCCTTGTCAAGGGAGCTTGGAAACCTCCATATGATATCATACCACGCAGGAAAAAAATACTTGCCGGGATATGAATAGCAAAACCGAAGCGTGAATAATATGATATACCACTCACTCCCTTACAGCGAAAGTGAAATCTGAGTATTCTGTCAACGGGAGGGGCCTGGATGAATCTCGGCATGGAGTTGGAGTATTACAATCTCGCGGTTTGGTTTGATCGCAAAACATTGCACGCGATGGTGCAGGCCCTGGTGGAAGCGGGGGTGAGCGTCACGTGGAAGGAATCTCCCGAGCAGTTTCACCTCCTCGTGAATACCACAGACGGCCTTTCCGACTGGAAAATGCAGCGATTAAACGGGTCTTACAAGCTGCAAGTGGCAGGTGTTCCGGTGCATGACTCCCGCGTGGCGCTGGTGCTATACCGCTTCGTGGAGCAAGCCAAGGGGCACGCCATCATCAAGGTCACGTTTGAAGACTGCATCTTGGTGAAGCACGTCCAGTACGGCGAAGTCGTCAGAATAGTGGAAATTAAAGGAGCTGAGAAAACAATGATCTACGAAAAATTTTGCAACGTGACGATGGACCAGGTGATTGCTGCTTTGAAACGACGCGACTCAGAAGAACGGATTCCTGTCTTGCGCCTGGAGCTTGATTACGAATTGGCGACGTTGTTTGATGCGATACAGGCAGAAGATCAGACGCAAATTGGCAAATCCATGGAAATACTAAAACAGCTTCGTCGGGAAATGCTGCTGCTGGAAGCGTAGGTAGACTGGAGGATAACCATAGGACGATGAGTTTGACACATAGGCGTGCGAATTAAAAAAAGCGACATCTCACAATGGAGAGTGTCGCTTTTTTTGGTTGCGCAAATTTTAGTAATTCTTGTTTTGCCCAAGACTTTGTTTGAACGCCAGGCAATGCGGAGGTACAATAGAGGAGGTTTTGACTGCTTATACGCACGCACGTATCAGAAAGGAAGAAAATGTTTTGGAACCATTCCTATCCCAGACTTCCAATGTAGCGATTTTGCTCTTGGCGGTCATCGCGCTGACCCTGATTTTGCTGCTCGTCATCATCCTGCAATCCGTTCGCATCAACCGGATGCGCAAATCGATCAACAGGCTGATGACAGGTACCGGAGGAGCCAACCTGGAGGAAGGACTGCACAGATTGCTTGATCAGGTGGATGAAGTGAAAAAGCTGCAAAGTGATCAGCAGTTTACGATTAATCGCCTGTCGCAGCGCATTGCAGCCCAATGTGGCAAAGTAGCGATTATTCGCTACAACGCTTTTGGAGATGTCGGAAGCGATCTCAGCTTTTCCATGGCGATTTTGGACGATGCCCAAAACGGCGTGGTGATCACCAGTATTTTCGGCCGGGAAGAATCGCGCGTGTATGCCAAGCCGATTGAAGCGGGCGCATCCACTTACCATTTGTCCGAAGAAGAACAGGCCGCAATCAAAAAGGCGATGACTGCCAATCCTGGATTGTAACTCCTAGCGAATTCTTTTGAAACCGCAAGCATATGAATGATTCAGGGAGATCCTTTCGTCTCCCTGCGCTATATTGCAGATATTCGTTATTTTTGCGCAAATTCATCTGCTTTTTCATCAAGACTTTTGAGGGCGCCTGTTGTATAATAAAGGTGTCAAGGATGGCTTTTTTTCGGAAAAACAAAAAGTAGGTGATCCGCCTTCATTACCCAAATCGATTTTCGATTCGCGGGGCAAGGCCAGGTTCTACAGCGTTCCTTCGTTGACACTTAGCGTATCTCCTCTACATTTGGACACAGTTTGGTCGTAATCGGCCCACGGAAACCAAAAGAATTGAGGAGATATTTATGGCACAGCGTTTAGCAACCAACTACGCCAAGGCCTATTTTACGGTGAATGAAGAGGAGCTGAACCAATTCGTCTCGCTCTTCACCAATGAACACATTTCAGTCGATGTCAAAGTATGCGACAACGGCGACCGCGACGTGATTCTGACTGACCATAACGGCGAAATTCAACTGAGTTTTTGCCGTGCGGGCAACCGCTATTCCTGCGACAGCTCCTATCTCATTCGGGACAGACAGCTGGCAAACGCGATGCGAAAAGCGATGAAAACGTTTCGGGGCTACGGAATCGTCCACAGAATTTACGAAGGCTTCACCATGGTCTACCATTACGACCAAGGTTCTGTTGTAAGCATTCAGGAATTGTCTGGGGATGAGGAGACGTCCATCTTTGAAAATACCTCTCTGAACGCGGCGAGCGAGCTGGAGTCGTTGTTCCAGCAAGAAGGCAGCGAAAGAGAGATCGAGTCCTTGCGTCAGGAGACGGACCGCTGGCTGGATTTGCGAAATTGGGCAAAGGGAGCTGCGCCTGAGAAGCTTCCAGCAATCGATGCACGCTTAGTGTCATTGTCGCAGCGGCTGTTTGAATTAGAAGTGTAGGAACGTTCGAGAAAACGGGTGCCAGATGGTGCCCGTTTTTTTCTTGGACTTTTTCTTGAAAAGGGTATTGTCAAAGTAGGCAAATACATGGTATTGTTGTTTTCGTTGGAAACAGGATTAGGAACCAGGATTCACTTCAAAGGGTGGATAACAAGAGGGAAACCGCCCCCGTTAGTGAATGACGCAGGTCCTAGCGATGTTTAACATTACACTCGTTAGGAAGGGGGAACCGAAAGATGGAATACTCGACTTTCGGAAGACACGTTGCTGTTGACACATGGGGAGTTCAGTTTGACTTGTTGAACGACGCAGAATTTTTGAAAAAGGAAATGATTGAAGCTGCTGAGGCATGCGGAGCTACGGTGCTTAGCGTGCAAGCAAAGCAGTTTTCTCCTCAGGGTGCTACCGTACTGGTTCTTCTCTCGGAAAGCCACCTGTCCATTCATACTTATCCTGAGCGTGGTTTTGCTGCTCTGGATTGCTACACTTGTGGCGAGACAGTCGATCCGCAAGTTGCTATCGACTACTTGGTATCCGTGCTGAAGCCGGAGAAAACCTACGCGAAGAAACTCGTTCGCGGAATTGGTGAACTGCAAGTGATTGAGCCAGAAATCAAAGTGGCTGAAGTTGTGAGCAAGTAACAAACGGAAGAGTATTCAAGAGGTGCGGAACCACATTCCGCACCTCTTTTACGTGAGTGAGCGACATCATTACGGCTGTTTGACGGTCGCGCCCATATCGTGCAGGAGTCTGGTGAACTCCGTCGAGGTGTTCATCACTTTTTGTCCGGCCGTACCGCCTTCGTGCAAAAGATCGTTGGTGCGATTGGTGGCTTCCTGGTAAATTTGCGCATTGATCGCGCGTACCCGATCAAATACGGATGGCTCGGATGATACTTGCAGCTGCAAGGCAGGGGAAACTGCGCGGCAAGCCGAGTGCACCTGTTGCTCAATCACTTCTGCCTGGGGCTGGGCGAGGTTGTCGCGCACTTTGACGCCTATGACGGCGTCGTTGCCGCTGACGACCACTGTGGCCCGATCTACGCCGGGAACGTCGTCTGCCGCTTTCGTCAGCTGTTCAGCGAGGTTTTGATTGAAGCCGTTTGAGGTGTAGCCTTTCAGGTAGTTTTGCGCGTTGATTCCTTGTGTATAAGCGTTATGATCGTGCGCGATGCTGGATCGCGTCAGCGGTGTCTTCGAATACGAGCTGCTTTGCGTCTGCGCTCCTGTGTCGGGACCTGCTTTGGAAGTTGCGCACCCGACCAGCGCTGCTGCAATCAAACATAAGCCTGCTAAATAGCTCGGCCCTTTTTTCCTCATGGCAGACCACCTCCTGTCTATAGTATGGCGCTTGTGGCACATGCTAATCAGGAAGTGCTTTCCGTCAAAAAATGCCCATTGTGCCGGGTTTCACGACCTGTTAATATGGAAGGTATGCATAACAGAGGAGGTTCACATGAAGCGTCTTGACATACGCAACATCGCGATTATTGCCCACGTTGACCACGGGAAAACTACTTTGGTTGACAAGCTTTTGATTCAATCGGGCACATTCCGCAGCAATCAGCAGGTAGAGGAGAGAATGATGGACTCCAACGACCTGGAGCGGGAGCGCGGGATTACGATCCTGGCGAAAACGACATCCGTGAAATACAATGAGTTCACCATCAACATTTTGGATACCCCGGGCCACGCCGACTTCGGTGGCGAGGTAGAGCGGATCATGAGCATGGTGGACGGCGTTCTTTTGATTGTTGACGCATTTGAAGGCTGTATGCCACAAACGCGTTTCGTATTGAAAAAAGCGCTCGAAGCAAAAGTTACCCCAATCGTTGTCGTGAACAAGGTAGACCGCGACAATGCACGCCCTCAAGAAGTCATCAACGAAGTGTACGACCTGTTTATCGATCTGGACGCGACGGAAGATCAGCTGGAATTTCCGATCGTTTACGCTTCCGGTCTGCAAGGTATCGCAGGCATGGAGCCAGATAAGCTGGAAGGCGACCTTCGTCCACTCTTCGACACCATTGTTGAGCATATGCCTGCACCTGATGCCGACGAAGCGGCTCCACTCCAAATGCAAGTAACCATGCTGGATTACAACGACTTTTTGGGTCGTATCGGGATCGGCCGCATTTATCGCGGAACGATGAACGTAAATGAAATGGTATCTGTTACCACACGCGAAGGCGAAGTGAAAAAAGCGCGGATTCAAAAGCTGTTTGGCTTCTCCGGCTTGCAGCGCGTGGAACAAAAAACAGCAAGAGCGGGCGATATCGTAGCGATCGCAGGGATTGACGATATCAACGTCGGGGAAACGGTGTGCCATGCAGACCATCCAGACGCATTGCCATTGCTGAAAATTGACGAGCCAACGCTGCAAATGACTTTCCTGGTGAACAACAGCCCGTTTGCAGGTCGCGAAGGCAAGCACGTAACATCCCGCAAGCTGCGTGATCGCCTGATGGCGGAATTGGAGACAGATGTATCTCTTCGTGTCGAGGAAACAGATTCTCCAGATGCTTTCATCGTATCTGGGCGCGGCGAATTGCATCTGTCCATCCTGGTCGAAAACATGCGTCGCGAAGGCTTCGAGCTGGGCGTATCCAAGCCGGAAGTTATCGTGCGTATGGTCGATGGACAAAAAATGGAGCCGGCAGAGTTTCTCGTGATCGACGTACCGGAAGAGTACACCGGGCCAGTCATGGAGACGCTTGGCCAACGCAAGGCTGAGATGGTCAACATGATCAACAACGGCTTCGGTCAAGTTCGCCTGGAATTTATCATTCCATCCCGCGGTTTGATCGGCTACCGGACAGAGTTCTTGACGATTACTCGCGGCTACGGCATCCTCAACCACTCCTTCGACAGCTATCGTCCGCTGGTGCAAGGCGCGGTAGGTGGACGCCATGCCGGGGTGCTCATTTCCCATGAGACAGGCACAGCGACCACGTACGGACTGATGTCTGTAGAGGATCGCGGAATCATGTTCATCCAGCCTGGTACGGAAGTATACGAAGGCATGATCGTGGGCGAGCACAACCGCGACAATGACCTGACTGTGAACGTCTGCAAGGAAAAGCATGCGACAAACGTGCGTTCCGCAACGAAAGACGAGACGGTAAAAATGAAGACGCCACGTCTGCTGACGCTCGAAGAAGCTTTGGAATACTTGAATGACGACGAGCTGTGCGAGGTAACTCCGCATTCCGTTCGCCTGCGCAAAAAGTATCTGAACAAATCGGATCGTGAGCGCTATGAAAAACAAAGACGCTGGGAAGCACAACCGCAAGCCTAAGCGTGAATAACAAGAAAGCCGCTTTGCCCTGACCGGGACGAAGCGGCTTTTTTGACTTTGGTTGATCTACAAAAGACTTTCGATGTCGGCTGCAAGCTCTTCCGGTTGCACGCGGGCGCCGATGCGCTTGGCCACCTGTCCGTCCTTGTCGACGAGAAATTTTGCGAAGTTCCATTCGATATCTTCGCTTTCGCCTTCCGGTGCGTGTGCTTTCAGGTGCTGGTACAAAGGATGGGTGCCAGGGCCATTGACCTCGAGCTTGGCAAACAACGGGAAGGTCACGCCGTAGTGACTTTCGCAAAAGGAAGCGATCTCTGCTTCGCTGCCTGGTTCTTGACCCGCAAACTGGTTGCAAGGAAAGCCGAGCACGGCAAAGCCTTTGTCCTTGTATTTTGTGTACAGTTCCTGAAGTCCTTTGTACTGCGGAGTCAAACCGCACTGGCTGGCTGTGTTGACGATCAGAAGCACTTGTCCTTTGTAAGCGGCAAGCGTCGTCTCTTCTCCGGAAATCGTTTGGACGGCAATATCGTACAAGCTCATTGGATTCCCACCTTTTTGGCATACTTGACTTGTCCATCATAGCATGTTCGCCCAAAAATAGGCAGTAACTGGCGCGTGCCAAAGTGTGTGCCGATCTATTTTGACAAATGAAACGGTTACCTGATAAAGTAAAAAGGATACATAAAAATGTGGAAACAGAATAAGAGGATGCAAAAGAAACAGTCGATTCCCGCATGTGAAACGAGAAATCCTTTTGCGTTACAGGAGAGATCAGGATGGACTGGATACAGCTTGCTTCAACTTACGTACCCGCCAACCCGGATCAGCTCACGGCGTTTGACAGCTTCCGCCTGTGGGCAGACCATAACCGGGCTTGGATCTTGTTTGTGCAATTGATTATCGTGTACTACCTTGGATTTGCAACCCGCATTCGCATGCCGATTTTGAAAACATTGCTTTTGTACATTTTGCTGTTCGCAGGTGCGCTTATTTTTGCCATTCTTGATGTCCAGCTGCCGGTGAAGAGCGCGATGCTGGTTGCCATTGCGATTTTGGTCGTTGTGAAATTGCGCATCAAGCCGGAGCAAACAGAGCGAAAGTGAGGATTTCTCATGAAGCGTGAAGATGCCCTTTTTAACTGGCTGCAAATTCAGGTTGTGGCAGAAGCCCGCCCCGACGATCGGTCTGCGCTCGACACTGCCGCGTTTTTTGCCCAGCTGTTGCTGGAGGATCATGCCATCAGCGAGCTTTCGTACCGGGTGGAAAACGGCTGGTATCATTTGTCGGGCAAGCAGGAAGCGGGTGCGGTAGATAACCGCTATCCCGCGGAAGCGGTGGAGAGCCTGCTGGCTGCGATTGAAAACGAGCCGAAATTCAACTGTTGATGAGCGAAACAAAAAGACTCCCGAAGCCTTGGGGACGAATCCGAGGCTTGCGGGAGTCTTTTTTAATCCAGGTGCGGGTGATTAGCCTCAAAACAAACTGGTTCTGCAAGCGGAAAATGGGCCATTAGGAGTGGTTTTCTTCCGGATGCAACTTTTGAAAAAAATGCGCCGTCTGTATGGTTGCCCTGGGCACAGAGGGAATGACTGGCAGAATAGAGGGGGAACAACAATGAAAAAAATCATGACCAGGCCCGTTTTGGCTGTCGTAACAGCGGCGGGACTCATCGGTTGCCTGACACCGCTTCTGGCGGACGCAAGCTCGACAGGAGCAGCCGAAACATCCAAGGTAGTCATGAATGAGCAAGGACAGAAAGCGACCCGATATCAGCTCAAGGAGCTTGTCCAAAGCGATCCGGCTACGCTGAACACGCTCCTGAAAACACAGGCAGACCATCTGTACATTATCGTCGATAAAATTAATTTGAACGTAAAGTTGCAATCGTATATGGAAACGAACAAGGCGGAATGGGAGCGGATTTATCGCGACTACTACAACGACATCTGGCTGGAAGTGCGCAGCCCGAAAGCGGATGAGCAACTGGTCAGCGTGAGCGCCCAGACGAAAAGCGACAAGGTGTACATCAAAGGTCTTGTGACACCGGACGTGACCAAGGTGGTCGTGACCAAGCCGAACGGTGATATCATCGAGACGGTGCCGACCAGCGAGCACTCGTTTACCGTCAGCTTCCCTGCCGTCGGTACGTCCGCCGAGCAGTATGTGACTGTTCAGGCTTTTGCGGGAAGCGTGCTTGCCGACACGGAGAAAGTAAAGCTCGTAGCGCAAACGGAAGAGGACAAAAACAGGCTGCTCCATATGTTCACGGTTTATGACGCGAAAAAAGCAGAGTGGCAAGTCAAAGGGATTGTCAAGCACGGGGCGGAGCGGGTTGTCGTCACGTATAACGGCGTGCGAAAAGAGGCCAGCCTGAAAAAGCTGCTCGATAACGTTGACAGCTTCAGTGTGACTTTCGAGAATCCGACGACGGATGCCAAGAGCAGCAAGGCTGTGATCGAAGTGTATGAGGCCGGGAAAAAGGTGGACGAGGACTCGATTGCGATTGAGCCGAAAAAGACACCGGACAACAATCCGGCAGTAGACTACAGCATTGCGGGCACAGCTGTGCACGACATAAAGAAAAAGCAGATCGAACTGAAAGGTACCGTCAAGGGCTGGGACAAAAAGCAAAAGGCGAAGCTTTTCGCGATTAAACCAGACGGCAAGAAAAAAGAGATCAAGCCCAATGACAAGGGCGAGTACACGCTGGAATTGACGTACAAAGATCGCTCGTACACGGCCAAAGCGATTCAGCTTGAACTGTATGTAAAAGACAAGCTGGTCAAGCAAGCAGACATCGTCCTGAGCACGAAGGTCATCGTCGCGCCGCCTAAGCATGATGAGGATGAGAAGAAGCACAAGCATCCGAATGGCAAAGCGTACGGCTTCTGGAAGAAACACGATGGCAAATGGGACGATGACGATCGGGACGACGATGACCGCGATCGTGACGAAGATGACGACGATCGTGACAAAAAGAAAGACAAGTAGCTGCTGTTACGGCTGTTTGTAAGTCTGGACGTAATCGACCAGTTCGCGGATGTAGTCGCCGAGGATCGGGATCGAGAGAAATTGTGTCAGTAGCGAACCGAGCAGTGCGAGAACGATAGCAGTCCCAATCGTCAAACCAAGACCCCGGGCAAGACCTGCGAGGAAATTGATCCAGAGCAGCTTGCGCGGGGCTGTGTAATTTTGGATGACATCAGCAAGCCGGATATCCTCCAAAAACATGGCGATCTTATCCATGCGCTCGTTCATTTTCCGCACTTCCTGAAGCTCGTGGAGGACTTGATCTATTTTGTGCATGAGCCGATCTGTAGGCGTAGGAGCCACTTGTTTCAACCTCCTTGTTCCTGGAAGCATTGTTTTCTACCAGTTTAGGGAAAAAGCCGACCAGAATCAAGGCGGGGAGGAAAGGTTTGCCTCCGGCTTGCGGGAGGGGTACAATAGACGTACAAAAGTATACGAGGAGGCATCCGAATGGCTGAAACCGTATCCCAAACCTTATCGGAAGAACTGTTCGCGCTCCTGCAAAAAGAGCGCTTTGTGACGTTGGCCACAGTCGATCACGAGACAGGTGCGCCATCCGTCAGTTCCTTGTCCTGGACTTTTGCTGTGAACAGCGGACTCATCCGTTTTGCTGTAGACAGCCGCTCCCGCATTCTCGCCAATATCGCCAAAGAACCGCAGGTCGTGCTGCATTTGATCGGGGCAGGCTCTTCTTTTGCGATCAACGGGCGCGCCGAGCTGAAGGCAGAACGGCTGGAAGGGGTTCCCCTGAAGCTTGCGATGGCGGAGATTGCGATTGACTCTGTCAGAGACGTGATGTTTTACGGTTCGCGCATATCCGTAGAGCCTCAGTACGAAAAGACATACGACAAAAATGCCGCAGCGAAGCTGGACAATCAGGTCATGGACGCCTTGAAAAAAGCGTAGGCGCGGTTGTCACACTCTTGTGGAAAATCTTGTTGACAAGAAACAGCGCTATCCTTTAGTATTAGGTCATTCAAATTGAATAGCAAACTTCTTATCCAGAGAGGCGGAGGGACTGGCCCGATGATGCCCGGCAACCAATCACCTGTATGTTCGTTCATACGGGGAGATAATGGTGCTAATTCCTGCAGAGTTTTTTAACTCTGAAAGATGAGAAGGTCTTGCTTACGGCGACGTAAACAAAGCCTTCTTTCAGAGGAAAGGGGGCTTTTTTCATGCCCCTCGACATCATTGGAGGGAGAGAATTACGGTATGAGACTGGAAACAAAATTGATTCAGGCAGGCGTAGGCAAAGATGAGAAAACGGGTGCGGTGAGCTTCCCCGTCTACTACGCTACCGCTTATCGCCATCCGGCGCTGGGACAGAGCACAGGTTTTGACTATACGCGGACGGCGAATCCTACCCGTTCTGTTTTGGAAGAGACAATCGCTGAGGCAGAGGGAGGCGATGCCGGCTTTGCCTGCGCGTCCGGGATGGCGGCAGTCCATACGGTAATGGGGTTGTTTTCCCAAGGCGATCACCTCATCGTATCGCTCGATTTGTACGGCGGGACGTATCGCTTGTTTGAACAAGTGCTTTCCCGTTACGGGCTTGCTTTTACTTACGTAGATTTGCGCGATCTGGAAGCGGTGAAAAAGGCGCTGCGCGCAGAGACGAAAGCGATTTTCGTCGAGACGCCGACCAATCCGCTCATGCAGATTACAAATATTCGTGAAATAACCAGCCTGGCCAAGCAACACGGGCTTTTGACGATTGTAGACAACACGTTCATGACTCCTTATTGTCAACGCCCGCTAGAGCTTGGGGCTGATGTGATTTTGCACAGCGCAACGAAGTATTTGGGCGGACACAACGATGTGCTGGCAGGGTTGATCGTTACAAAGGGCGAGGAGTTGTCGGAAAAAATCCGGTTTTTGCACAATTCGATCGGCGCGGTGCTGGGGCCGCAGGATAGCTGGCTTCTGGTGCGCGGCATGAAAACGTTGGCGCTGCGCATGGACAGACACCAGTCGAATGCGCTCGCGGTAGCGAAAAAGCTGAAAGAACATCCAGCCGTTGCCGAAGTGTTTTATCCCGGACTGGAAGAGCATCCCGGGCATGAGATTCAGGCGAGCCAGGCGAGCGGATACAGCGGCATGGTTTCGTTCCGGGTACGCTCCCAGGAGCAGGTGGGCTTGTTTCTGCAAAATTTGCGCGTCGTCTCCTTTGCGGAAAGTCTTGGCGGGGTAGAGTCGTTGTGTACGTACCCGGCGACACAGACTCACGCAGACATCCCCGAGGAAGTGCGGGCGTATGTCGGCGTGTGCGATCGATTGCTGAGGCTTTCGGTGGGGATTGAACATCCGGATGATTTGATCGCTGATTTGTTTCAAGCGCTGGATGCAAGTCTCGTCGTTGGGGGGGCTGTTCGATGAATTTCGCGACAAAAGTTTTGCATGGCTCCACAGGCATCGATCCGTTTACAGGTGCGTCGTCGGTTCCGATTTACCAGGCTTCCACTTTTCATCAGTTTGATATCGATCAGCCGGGCACATACGATTACGCCCGCTCGGGGAACCCGACGAGACATGCGCTGGAAGAAGCGATCGCCGCACTCGAAGGCGGAGCGCGCGGGTTCGCCTTTTCTTCCGGCATGGCGGCCATTTCCAGTGTGTTCATGCTCTTTTCGGCGGGCGATCATATCGTGGTCGCGGAAGATGTGTACGGCGGCACTTTCCGTTTTCTGACGAGAGTGCTGTCGAGAATGGGAATTTCCGTCACGTTTGTGGATGCGACACAGACGGAAGCGGTGCGCGCGGCGATCACTCCGGCTACTAGAGGGGTCTATCTGGAAACTCCGTCCAATCCGACGTTGAAAGTGACCGATATCGCTGCCGTTTCCGCCATTGCGAAAGAGCATGACCTGCTCGTCATCGTGGACAACACGTTCCTGACGCCGTACTATCAGCGGCCATTGGAGCTGGGGGCGGATATCGTCATCCACAGTGCAACCAAGTTTATCGGCGGCCACAGCGACGTTGTTGCAGGTCTGGCGGTAACCCGCGATGAAGCGCTCGGCGAACAGCTGTACCTCATCCAAAACGGCATGGGAGCCGTTCTCGGCGTTCAGGATTGCTGGCTGGTCATGAGAGGGCTGAAGACGCTCAAAGCGCGTCTGGATGTCAGCACGAAGTCTGCCGGAGTTTTGGCGGAATGGCTTTCTTGCCACCCCGAAGTGAGCCGCGTCTACTATACAGGCTTGGCTGAGCATCCGGGACATCTCGTTCAGCAAAAACAGGCGAGCGGCCACGGCGCCGTATTGTCTTTTGACGTCGGGAGCCGCGAGCGGGCAAAAGCGTTGTTTGACCGCGTAAAGCTGCCGATTGTAGCGGTCAGTCTTGGCGCGGTGGAGACGATTCTCTCGTATCCGGTCATGATGTCGCATGCGGCTATGCCAGCAGAGGAGCGGCAAGCTCGCGGCATTACAGACGGTTTGATCCGGTTGTCCGCAGGTCTGGAAGACGCGGACGATTTGCTGGCAGACTTGAAACAGGCTTTGGAAGCACTGCCGCCTTTGCCATCCGCGATTCCAAGCAAAAAAGAGGCATACTCCCGGGTGTAACGACCCGGGGGCTATGCCTCTTTTTTCTTATGGAGTGCCAGTGCGATTTACGTTGATTTTTCCTTGCGGGGTACGCCCATCGTTGTTGATCTGTTGTTGCTGATTTTCCTGCGCCGGTGTTTCTTCGCGCCTTCTGACATCTCGCGGCAGTTGCGGAATGATCCGTCCGACGATGTCGGCCAATTCCTCTGCGAAGCCGGAGATCGGGTGGCCTCTGCGAATGTCTGCCGCCATTTCTTTCAGCCGCTGAACGATGTCCGGGTCGGCTGTTACGACGGCATTGGCCCCCTGCGGGTCTTCTTTCAGCGCTTCTGCCACAGTGTACTTGATGACGCCGACTTCCGGCCGATCCAATTGGGCGTCTACATCGATCCCGACGACGGCGTATTTGCCAATCACGACGGCTGTGGCGCCATTGACTTTTTTCACGCGAGTAGCCAACTGGACGAGACGGTCGGCGGTCGCCTGCGAAGATTGGTTGTAAGCTGGTTCCGGTGCCGTTTGCTGAACGCGCTGGGTATGGGGCGCTTGCTGTTGGTTGGGTTGTGGCGCAGCCTGGTTCGCTTTGTTGCCCGCCATGCACCCTGACAAAACAAGGCTCGCACCCAGGCAACCAATGATGATCCGTTTCACACGCATACTCCCTTTCCCCGTAGTGCCTCCGATCAGGAGGGCAGGTTACCTGTATTTTGTTCCCCTCCGCCCCATTTCATTCTGCCAAGGGTCGTCTATCTCTGTTCGACCGAACATAGACTGTAGTACATCACGTCGCCACAATTGAGCATCCCTCCAAAAATTGCATACCGTATATAAGAAGGGTAATAGGAGGCGAGATTTTGAAGAAAATCTACGTACTGGACACCAACGTACTCCTGCAAGATCCACGGGCGATGTTCTCTTTCGCTGACAACGAAATTGTCATACCCGCAGTGGTGTTGGAAGAAATCGATTCCAAAAAGCGGTACATGGATGAAATTGGCCGCAACGCACGGTACGTATCGCGGCTCTTTGACAGTTTTCGTGAGCTGGGTCATTTGCACAAAGGCATTACCCTGGAGACAGGCGGGCTCTTTCGGGTGGAGCTGAACCATTCTTCGCTCCATCAGTTGCAAAAGCAATTTACGGAAATGACGAACGACAACCGCATTTTGGCGGTCGCACTCAATTTGCAGGAGGAGGAGAACCAATCCCCACAGCCCAGACCCGTCATTTTGGTGAGCAAGGATGCGCTCATGCGTGTGAAGGCAGATGCCTTGAACATTTCAGCGGAAGATTTTCTTTCGGATCGCGTCGTAGGTGAATTTTCCAGCATTTACACCGGCTATCAAAAGATGATGGTAGCCTCGGAGATCATCAAGTCTTACTACGCGACGCGCAAGCTTCATCTGGCTACCTGTTTCCCTCGCTATCGCTTTTATCCGCACCAGTTTCTCGTATTGAAGGACGAGTGCAACCCGTCCATTTCCGCGATTGGAAAAGTAGACCCTGACGGCAAAACTTTGGAAATGCTTGTATCAGATGACGATCCGATTTGGGGCATCCGGGCCCGAAATGTGCAGCAAAGAATGGCGACAGAGCTGTTGCTGCGAGATGATATTCCGCTCGTGACCATGACGGGGAAGGCGGGAACAGGCAAGACGTTGCTGGCTTTGGCTGCGGGGCTGCTGCAGATTGAAGATCAGCAAAAGTACAAAAAGCTGTTGGTAGCAAGACCTATCGTTCCTTTAGGAAAAGACATCGGTTATTTGCCCGGCGAGAAAGAAGAGAAATTGCGGCCGTGGATGCAACCGATTTATGATAATTTGGAATATTTATTCAACACAAAGCGCCCAGGCGATCTCGACAAAATTTTGGCGGGAATGGGCAGCTTGCAAGTAGAAGCGTTGACCTACATTCGCGGCCGCTCCATTCCGGGACAGTTTATCATTATTGACGAAGCGCAAAACCTGACCAAGCACGAGGTAAAAACGATTTTGACCAGGGTAGGCGACGGCTCGAAAATCGTTTTGATGGGCGACCCGGAACAGATCGACCATCCGTATTTGGACGAAAGCAACAACGGTCTGACTTATGTAGTGGAAGTATTCAAAGACCAGAAGCTGGCCGGGCATATCCGCTTGGAAAAAGGCGAGCGGAGCGTGCTTGCACAACTCGCGGCCGATTTGTTGTAAAAAGCGTGTATGAAAATCGTTTTGCGGACCATACTATAGTTGTCGAGCCCGTCAGATTCATGTAGCAAACGGCGAAATGCCTTGCAGGAGGCGAAGATCCGTGGATAATCATGAATTAGCAATCGACGAAAGTCGAATGGAAATAAGCCGAGTTCTTGGGTAACCTAATCTCTTCAGGGAGGTTGAAGTGCCAAAGAGAATAACCGGTAAAACCCCATAAGCAATCGGGCTCGACAAAGAACCGCTCCCAATCTGGGGGCGGTTTCATTTTTGGTGCGCCACGCATGGCG
>NZ_DOTK01000017.1:0-4385 GCF_003521185.1 Brevibacillus sp. | reverse complement strand
GACTTATCCACACACTCTTAGCATTCATGCGTATTCAGTTTTCAGGGAATGAACGAAACAATTCCGTGAAAAGCCGTGCAAGCCCCATTGCGTGGCTTTTTTTGCATTTTCAGCGTCAAATAATGAGACGATTGATGCAAGAAAGGAGAAACGCATGAAGCTAAAATCAGCCAAACCGTATGAAGTGGATATGTACGCCCCTATTCGTGACTATTTTGTCGGCAGAGGGTATGAAGTATTTGGAGAGGTCAATCATTGCGATTTGACGGCCATCAAGGAAGACGAGCTGATCATTGTCGAGTTCAAGCGCAATCTCAGTGTCGACTTGCTGATTCAGGCAGCCAAGCGCCAAAGATATACCGATCATGTGTACGTCGCGATTCCCAAGCCGAAATACAAAATGTATTCAAAAAAGTGGCAAGACGTCGTATATCTCATCAGAAGGCTGGAACTGGGCTTGATCATTGTGTCGTTTCCGAAAAAAGGCGCGACTATGGAGCTGAGCATTTCTCCGGCACCATTTGACCGGGGCAAAAGCCAAAAGTTTAACAAGAAGAAACGAGAGCGAATCATCAAAGAAATGCGCGGCAGGTACGGAGATTACAATGTAGGCGGCAGCAATCAGACGAAGATCATGACAGCGTACAAGCAAGGCTGCATCCAGATCGCCGCCCTGCTTCAGCATTTTGGCCCGTTATCGCCAAAGGCGTTAAAGGAAAAAGGGGCGCAGGAGAAGACCGCTTCGATTCTCAGCAAAAATTTTTACGGCTGGTTCACGAGAGTCAAGCGAGGGGTGTACGCGCTAACCGCTTCGGGAGAAAAGGAGCTGGCTGATTACCCGGAGCTTGTTGCTCATTACATAAGCGTAGCAGAAGGCGCGATTTCCGACATCGCTGGAGAAGCAATTCCGCCCGGACATGCTGCGAATACTACGAACAGTATAAATACGCTGAACAACACAGAAGGAGCAGATTGATTCCCGAACCAGGAGGAAACCATCTGCTCGTTTTCGTTGAAAAAATCTGAAAAACCACTTATCTGGATACCGCTGCAATGGTTATCTGCTTGAAAAACTCGCTTATCAGGAAGCCCCAGACAGTGTCCCTCTATCTGAAAAGTCACTATCGGGATACCGCCGTAACGGTCAATCTGCCTGAAAAGCCCGCTTATCAGGAAGCCCCAGACAGTGTCCCTCTATCTGAAAAGTCACTATCGGGATACCGCCGCAACGGTCAATCTGCCTGAAAAGCCCGCTTATCAGGAAGCCCCAGACATGCCTCTCTACCTAAAAAGCCCCTTATCTGGCTGTCCACGCAGCGGCCATTTGCCCGACAAGCTCTCGCCCAGCCGCAATATCGGGGTGAAACTGGATCGTTGCGTTTTGCCGCACGCGTTTGACCTGGAGCTGCGCTTGCGACAGTAATGAATCATCTGCAAGCAATCCGGATGCTTGCGCCATGCTCAGACCCGCGACCGTCCCTTGGCTCATCGCAACCCTGGCGCTTTCGATTCCCGTAATATTGCCTGCAACGTACAGTCCCGGCAAAGGCGTTTTCATGTATTCATCGTGCAAAGGGACGTGTCCTCCGAGGGCGGGAACATAGGCAAAAGGACATCCGGCAATGGCCGCCAGCTCTGCGAGTGGACTCAACCCGCCCGCAATGCAAACAAAGTCAGCCGGAATGAGTTGTTCTGTCCCGGGAATCGGCAATCCTTCCGGCGTGACGCGGGCAGTCCTGACTCCCTCCACCTGTGAAGTTCCGACGATCTCCAATGCGGCTGTGCGCAAATGGATCGGCATATCCCACATGCGCACACCTTTGGACGGAAAAAAAGCAACCGCCAACCGCTGCATCCACTCGCTGCCCATCAGCTTGCTTCCGAGGCGAATGACAGGCGAGGGGGCGAGATGGGCGACCCGCAGCAACGAGCGCATAATTTCATGGGGCCGTCCTGCCTTTCCGCTCACCTCAGACAGGGGAGGCAAAATCAACTGCTCGACATGCACGCCAGCCAGCTGCAACTCTCTGGCAATCGCGACAGACAAAATATTGACGCCGATCACCACGCCTTTTTTGCCTACGCGAACACGCTGCACATTTGTCATAACTTGTGCGGCTCCAATCGACATCACACCGGGCAATGTCCAGCCGGGAACGGGAACCGCAGCTTCGGACGCCCCGGTAGCAATCAGCAGCAGCGAAGACTCCCACTCGCCTTCTGTCGTGGAAATCCGCCAGCGGTCGTCGCAGCGGGCAATATCGTACACCGAAACACCACAGGAGATGTTGACCCCAAGTGCTCTGGCTTCCTGATCCAGGCGGGCGGCTTCAGCCAAGCCGTTCCACCATACCCCGTCCGGTTCTTCGTGCAACTGTCCGAGCAGTCTGCCGCCCGGCCGATAAAACTCATCGACGATTTTCACAGACAATCCTTGCCGGGCGGCGGCAATGGCAGCAGATAAGCCAGCAGGGCCAGCTCCGATGACCAGAACATCGTTCATTTTGCGTGCCCTCCTTTTTTCAGCGGAGTCGGCAGAACGGAGCCTGCTGTTACGCACATTCCTTCTGTAACAAGAGTCATACACGCTCGCACAGTCGGGATACCGTCCACATGCACACGGCATTCGTAGCAATGGCCAATGTTACAGTAAATGCCCCGCGGAGCCCCTGTTTCTTCATGAACCCGAAGCGTGCGCACGCCAGCAGCCAAAAGCGCGCCGGCAATGGTTTCCCCTTCGTAAGCGGTATAAACAGCGCCGTTGAACTGAAACTGGAGAGCGGTTCTTTCTTCCATAGAACCAAGCACAGGATGATGGAAGATGCGTTGACTCATGAGCTTTTTCCTCCAAGCGTTTGAAACGAAATGGGCCGTACAGGCGGCTGATATCCAAGCGAAACTGTATGCGTAGGCACTTGGCCTGTTGCTTGTTCAACGATTTGCTCGATCAAAATCCGGCACGTTCTGCCACCGCAGCAGCCCATGCCAGCTCTGGTCCGCAGCTTCAATTCGCGAGCGGTGCACTGGTACTCGCGGGCAGTGCTCAGCAGCTCTTCCAGAGATACTTCCTCGCAGCGACAAATGATCACCTGCTGTGCGTCCATGCAAAAAGCCTCCCTTCGTTGTTGTCAGATAGCAAAATGCAAGTGTCGTGCCAGAAGCAGCGAGTGTTACAATAAAAACAACAGACAAACCCCCGCAGAAAGCGCAAATGGGCAAGGAAGCTTGGCACGAGGATTGCTTATAGAGCTTATAGAAAAAGAACGAAAATCACAGAAGCGAAGAGGGATGACCACATGGACAAATTGACACGTCTGCGCACACAATTCGATGCTTTGGGAATGGATGGAATGCTCGTTACAAACGGGCAAAACCGCCGCTATTTGACCGGGTTTACAGGTACATACGGAGTGGTGCTTGTATCGCGGAACGAGGCAAAGCTGTTCACTGACTTCCGTTATACGGAGCAGGCCAAAGCCCAGGCTGTCGATTTTGAGATTGTATTTTTGCCGACAAAAGAATCCGTTTACAGCGAAGTCGCTCGCCAGGCAGAGGAAATGGGCATCCAGACCCTCGGTTTTGAATCAGAAAACGTGACGTATGCTTTGCATCAAAAGTATGCGGATGCGATTCAAGCACGTTTGCTGCCGGTTGCTGGCGTAGTCGAGGGGCTGCGCATGATCAAGAGCGCAGACGAGCTGGACAAGATCAAGACAGCCGCACAGATAGCGGATGCGGCTTTTGCTCACATCTTGACGTTCTTGCGCCCAGGCATTACAGAGCTGGATGTGTCTAATGAGCTGGAAATGTTCATGCGCAAACAAGGAGCGTCAGGCTCTGCTTTTGACATCATTATCGCCTCCGGTCATCGCTCTGCTCTGCCGCACGGGGTGGCGAGCGACAAAAAGATCGAGAGCGGCGATATGGTGACCATGGACTTTGGCGCTCTGTACCAAGGCTATCGCTCCGACATTACCCGTACAGTTGCCGTCGGACAGCCGCATGAACAGCTTCAAGAAATATACGGCATCGTTCTCGAAGCGCGAAATCGTGCGGTAGCGGGGATTCGCCCCGGGCTGTCTGGAAAAGCGGCAGATGCGCTCGCTCGCGACTACATCGCGCAACACGGATACGGCGAACGGTTTGGTCACGGCATGGGCCATGGCGTAGGGCTGGACATTCATGAGGAGCCGTTCATGTCGACACGTTGCGAAGCGATTCTTGCGGCGGGCATGGTTTTGACTGTCGAGCCAGGTATTTATATTCCGGGGCTTGGCGGAGTCCGAATCGAGGATGACCTTGTTGTCACCGATACAGGCAACGATGTATTGACGCATTCCCCGCGCGAACTCATTATTTTGTAAAAGCCAAAAGCCAAAAGCCAA
>NZ_DOTK01000053.1:0-87414 GCF_003521185.1 Brevibacillus sp. | reverse complement strand
CTACTTGACAGGGGGCACTTCAGCCATACATTCTCAAGGTCTTTTTGTCGTGGCATTACGCCCCGATGTATTTGGCGTGCAGCGATCTTGCTACGCTGACCTCATCCGTTCCTTGCACGAGTACGCGCCCGTCCGGGAAGGCGACGAGGGTGTATGCATCGACGTGGAAGCGGAGCAGGAATTTGTTTTGCTCAATTCGGCCCAGTGGAGCGAGCCGTGCTGCGAGAGCGTCCAAATCGAGCGAGACAGCAGCTCCCGGCGAGATTTGCACCGTGTCTCGGCCACAGAGAGAGACTGCCTGTCCGTCCTGTGATTCGGGCTGCAAAAAGGTGTACTCGTGCTTGCCGCAGGTTGGGCAATCGCTGCGGCGGGCATTCGCCACTTTGATTTGCTGGTGGCGGTTTTGCCAGATTTCAAAATGCTCCAGATTCAAGTTGAGGTCGTCTGTTGCGCCGACCAACAGCTTGAACGCTTCGGTAGCTTGATACGAAGCTACGATATGAATGATCGGGCCGATGACGCCCGCTGTATCGCAAGTGGGCATTTCGCCCGGGTTGGGAGCTTCCGGGAACAAACAGCGCAAACATGGCGTGATGCCGGGACGGATCGTGGTAAACGTGCCCGTCGCACTGACAGCACCGCCGTACACCCACGGAATGCCGTGCTTGACGCAGACGTCGTTGACCAGATAGCGCACCTGGAAGTTGTCTGTCGCATCCAGCACCAGATCGACGTCAGAAAGCAATTCCTCGGCGTTATAGGCGGACAGATCGGCGACAATCGGTTCGATGACGACGGATGAATTGATGTTCGACAGCTTGGCGTGGGCTGCAATCGCTTTTGGCAAATGCTCGGCGGCATCTGTCTCGTCGTAGAGCATCTGCCGCTGCAAGTTGCTCGGCTCCACGAAGTCGCGGTCGATCAGGCGGACAAAGCCTACTCCGGCGCGAACCAGATGATTCGACAGCACGGTGCCAAGCGCCCCCATGCCGACGATCGCCACACGGCTTTGTCCGAGCTTCTCCTGCCCGCTGCGTCCGATCGGATGAAACAGGATTTGACGGGAATAGCGTGTATCCAAAGCGACTACTCCTCCTTTCCGTACTCGGAGGCAAGCGGATTCCACGGGCCTTGCTGGTGGCCTTTCCATTCGCTGCCGTCTTCCCACATTTCTTTTTTCCAGATCGGAACGATTTGCTTCAGTCGTTCGATGGCGTAGCGCCCTGCTTCAAAAGACTCGTTGCGGTGCGCAGTAGCGACGGCGACGACGACTGCGATTTCCTCTACAGCCAAGTCTCCGATGCGATGATGCATCGCGACGGTCGCGCCAGGCCAGCGTTCCTTGATCTCGTCCGCGACCTGCTTCATTTTTTCCACTGCCATCGGCTCGTACGCTTCATAGGACAGGTAGACCGTGCGCTGTCCGTGCGTAAATTCGCGCACCGTCCCGACAAAGGTGAGAATCGCGCCTGCGTGCGGGTTGCTCACGAGGCTGACCAGCTTGTCCGCCGAGAGCTTTTCCCGGGTAACGGCAAAAAAGGGCACTTCTTCACCGCCGCTGACTGGAGGCAAAAGAGCGATCTCATCCTGAGCGGAAATGACGCGATCAGGCTGGGCGTATTCGTGATTAATGGAAACAAAACTGCTGCCGAGCAGCGGGGCGAGGACAGGGTACTCTTCCCGGATTGCTTGCAGCAGATCGTGTACAGTAGCGTTTTCTGGCAAAGTCAATTGGATGTCGCGGGCATTGGCGCGTTCGGCCAGTCCGGCAAACAACAATACGGTAATCGTCAAGGCAATTCCTCACTTCCGCTTGTAAATGACAGTTCTCTATGGCTTGACGATATCACAATCGGAGAGAGATGCCAATGAGCGAAGGGCTGCAAGGTGCACGCTAAAAGGGCTAGGGGGCGAATCCCTCCTGGCTGATTTTGACTTCGTCAGGGGCGAAGACACGCAACAGCCGCTCGTAGACGATCCGATACGCGGAAGGTCCCGCCCATTCCTCTAGTCCCGCTTCGCTGAACAGGGCGGGGATGCCGTTTTTGCTCGTCCGTTTGCCGCCGCTGCCGTCTCCCATATAAAAGTCGTCCAAACAGACGCGCGTGACCAGCGGCCGCAGCAAGTCGGGAAACGCTTCCGTGCTCGGCAAGGCCGGAGCGATCGTCGCCTGGGTCGGGACGCCAGCGGCAGCCAGTCGCTCCAACGCTTTCAGCCGAGCCGCAATCGGCGGGGCCTGCGGCGAAAACAGCTTGCGCATATCCTCCCGGTCGGTTTCCACCGTCATGCTGACCCGTACACGCTCTCCGAGTTGAACGAGCAAATCGATATCGCGTGTGACCAGCGGACTGCGCGTCTGAACGAGCAAAAAGTCGGGTGGATTGTCCGCCATGACTTCCAACAGCGAGCGTGTCACTTTTTCCCGGTACTCCGCAGGCTGATAAGGGTCTGTGCTCGACGACATGAAAATCGTGACCTTGCCTTTTGCCTTTGCTTTGCTCAGCTCTTTGGCAAGCAGCGTGGCTGCTTCGGTTTTGACGTCGACCCACGTGCCCCAGTCCAAACCGCGAAACAGCGAGACAGGCATTTGCCGCACGTAACAGTAAGAACAGGCGAACGAACAGCCTGTATACGGGTTGAGCGAATGCGTGTAATCTGCGAGAAAGCCGCTGCCTTTATTCAGGAGCGACTTCGGTTGTTTGTAAAAGAGCGTGCTTTTCAAGCTAATCCCTTCTTTTACGTAGCGTCGTGGAAAATGATGCCCAGGCTGTACCGCGTGCCTGTCGTGATCGTGCTGACTCCGTGACGCATCGTCGTTTTGTAGTAGCCGCGTGTCCCGGCTACAGGGCGGTAGGAGGTGGGGAAAATCAATCCCGCCCCTTGTTCCAAGGTTATCACATGACCTCTGCTTTGCGCGCGTGGCCGTTGCTCTGTCAGGAGAAATTCCCCGCCGGAAAAGTCTTTTTCCTGCTGATTTAAGACAAACACAACCTGAAACGGAAAAAACAGCTCTCCGTACATATCCTGATGCAGACAATTGTAGCCGCCTGCTTCGTATTTTAAAATCAGCGGCGTCGGCCTGGTCTGTCCGTGCTGGTGACAATGATCGAGAAAATCAGTCAGAGCCGCAGGGAAAGCAGCCGTATGTCCGAGCAGTTGCCCCCAATGATTGGCTACTGGAGCCAGCCGGGGATACAAGCTTGCCCTGAGCTGTTGGACGAGCGGCGGCAGCGGAGCCTGATAGTAGCGATATTCGCCGCTGCCAAAGCGGTAGCGCTCCATCTGGATTGTTTTGCGAAAAAGCGAGTCAGCGGAGTAGCCTGTGATCAACTCCTGACATTCTTCTTCCTTTAATAGGCACGGGAGAGTGGCGTAGCCTTGTGCATCCAACTCATGAACGATCTGCTCCCAGCTTTGCGCGTCGATTCGATTCGCCAACGTGTCAGACATGGACAGCGCTCCGTTTCACGCTCGTTTTCTCCAGCTTGAGCAGCTCTGTTTTCATGGGGAGGCCGCCGCGATAGCCTGTAAGCTTCCCGTCTTTTCCGACCACCCGATGGCACGGAATTGTCAACAACAACGGATTGGCGCCAATCGCTGCGCCCACTGCCCGGACAGCCGCGCTGTTGTTGATATGGGCAGCAATGTCGGAGTAAGAGGCCGTCTGTCCGTACGGAATTTGCTGCAACGCCTGCCAAACCGCTTGTTGAAAAGGAGTGCCCGACAGATCGTGGGCGACTGAAAACTGCTGGCGTTCTCCCTGCAAATACTCGATGATCTCTTTGGCGTACGGAGCCAGCCGAGCCGCATCCTGGACGAGAGCGTATCGGGGTTTGCGCCGCGCTGCCCATTGTGCCAATTCGTCAATGGGGTGGTGATTGGAGCCGACGAAAGCAAGTCCCTTCTCTGTTGCTGCGATGTGCAGACTCCACTCGCCATGTTCTACTTTTGCCCAGTATATGTGCTGATTTTTGTTCATTTTGTTTGCGCCTCCTTAACAGTTGCCAATGTACGCACAGTATACCTTTGTTTTCGCGATTCCGTACGTTTTCGGCAATAAATCAGCAAGATAGTGAAAGCGGTGCGACATGATTTGCCAAAGACAAATCTCGCGGTGTTCCCATTGCTTTTCACAAGCGGCGGGAGTAAGGTAGAAGAAGCAAAGTTGCAAGCGGGTTACGGGATCGTACAAATGGAGGACGAACAGGAACATGAGTGATCAACTGACGCATTTTAATGAACAAAACCGTGCGCGTATGGTGGATGTTTCGGAAAAAGACATCACCAAACGGGAGGCCGTAGCGGAAAGCAAAATCGTCATGAAGCCCGAGACGCTTCAGCGTATTCGCGAAGGGCGGGTAGAGAAGGGGGATGTGCTGGCAGTCGCGCAAGTAGCGGGAGTCATGGCTGCGAAAAAGACGTGGGACATCATTCCGATGTGTCATCCGCTTTCCTTGACCGGGATTGATATTCGCTTCACGTTTGAAAACGAGACGACGCTGGGCCTGGAAGCAAGCGTGCGGACGACCGGAAAAACAGGCGTCGAGATGGAAGCTTTGACAGCGGTAAGCGTTGCTGCTCTTACGGTGTACGACATGTGCAAGGCGATGGACAAAGGCATGGTCATCGGGCCGACCTGTCTGTTGAGCAAATCAGGCGGGAAGAACGGCGATTTTCGTCGGGGAGAGAACTAGATCATGAGACAGAAATGGGAATCCTATCCGAGCAGCATTCGTCTTCTGGCGGTTGCTGCCATCATTTTTTCTACGGGTATGGCATGTATATGGCCGCTCGTCACGATTTACATTCACGATTACTTGGGGAAGCCGCTGCCTGTAGCGGGTTTTTTGCTGTTATTGAACCAGGGCGCGTTTTTGATCGGAAGCATCACGGGTGGCATGCTGTTTGACCGCTGGGGAAGAATGCGGACGATCATAATCGGCTCTGTCGGCATTATTTTGATTACAATCGGTCTTGGACTTACGCACGATTTTACCGTGTATACGATCCTGCTGCTGTTAAACGGGCTGTTCTACGGAACGCTGTCTCCTGTCATGAACGCGCTGGCGGTCGTTTTGTGGCCGGAAGGCGGGCGCAAAGGAATCAACATGATTTACGTCGCGTTGAATGCGGGAGTGGCGGCAGGCTCGGCGCTGGGCGGACTTTTGGCGAGCGTATCGTTTTCCTGGACCTTTTTCGGGAACGCACTCACGCAAATGATCGTTCTCGCCATCTTCGTGATCTTTTTGCCGCGCCATCTGAAAGCGGCGGAGAATCGGCCGCTGCCTGCTTCGCCAGCGGGCGAGTCGGACACGAGCAAGACCGATGCTGACGAACAGCTTGGCGCACATGGCGCAGGAGAGCTTCAGCCAACGCGAAAAGTGGTTTGGGGAGCCTTGCTGTTTTTGTGCAGCGGCTTGCTGATCAGCTGGATTGTGTACGTGCAATGGACGACGGTGTTGTCGACCTACATGCAATCTTTGGGCATCTCCTTGCGCCAGTACAGCTTGCTGTGGACGTTGAACGGCGGCTTGATCCTGTTTGGTCAACCGCTGATCGCCTGGGTCATTCGCCGCTTTGCCCGCACGCTGAAAGCGCAAATGCTGCTCGGCTCCTACGTCTTTGCCTTGTCGATGCTGATTTTGTCGCAGTCGACCTCCTATGCGGGCTTCGTCGCCGCGATGTTTATCATGACGTTGGGCGAAATGCTCGTCTGGCCAGCCGTTCCTGCCGTAGCCGCACAAATTACGCCAGCAGGACGGGAAGGCTTTATTCAAGGGCTGATCGCGGGAACAGGCTCGGCAGGGCGGATGCTCGGACCGTTGCTCGGCGCGATCATTTTCCAGCACTTTCAGGCGCAAGGGCTTTTGTACATCATGGCAGGGCTTGCGCTCTTGTCCGTGGCGTTTTTCGCCTTCCACACAACGTTTTTGAATCGCCGTCAAAAGGTGGCTGTGCCAACCGCAGAAAAGATGTAGCGAAAAAAGGCGAGCGCCTGCGGGGAAGCATCTTGACACGCCGAGAGCAGGCAATGTAGTATGAAGAAGATTAAAAACAGTATATTCCGTGTGATTTACTTATGAAGAGAGGCGGAGGGACTGGCCCTATGAAGCCCGGCAGCGGATCTGCGCGTGTAGCGATGCAGATGCTGTGCCAATTCCAGCAGGAGTATTCCTGACAGATAAGGACGTGACCAAGCTGATCTCCCCCTTTTTCTGTACGGAAAAAGGGGGTTTTTGCTGTATGGGCGAAAAGAAAGGAACTGAAGAGAAATGCGTATCCAACCTTCCGACATGATTGACCGGCTGCCAACCCAATTTTTCGCGACGCTGGTAGCGAAAGTAAATAAAGTCATCGCCAACGGGCACGATGTGATCAACCTGGGGCAGGGAAACCCGGACTTGCCGACTCCTCCCCACATTGTAGAAGCGCTGCAAGCACATACAGCCAACCCGCTTCACCACAAGTACCCGCCTTTTTCCGGCCGACTGGAACTGAAGCAGGCTGTTGCGCACTGGTACAAACAACAATTTGACGTAGACCTTGATCCGGAAGAAGAAGTAGCGGTTTTGTTCGGCAGCAAAACAGGACTGGTGGAAATTTGCCAGGTGCTGATGAACGCAGGCGACGTCGCGCTCGTACCGGACCCGGGCTATCCGGATTACTGGTCGGGTGTGGCGGTCGTCAATGGTCGGATGTCGATGATGCCGCTGACAGCAGAAAATCAGTTTTTGCCGGACTACAGCAAAATTCCGCAAGCCGATTTGGATCGGGCCAAGCTGATGTTTTTGAACTATCCGAATAACCCGACAGCGGTGAATGCGCCGTTTGAATTTTACGAGGAAACGATTCAATTTGCCCGCAAGCATGAGATCGTCGTCTGCCACGACTTTGCCTACGGCGCGATCAGCTACGACGGCAAAAAGCCGGTCAGCTTCATGCAGGTGCCAGGGGCAAAAGAGGTCGGTGTCGAGTTTTACACTTTGTCCAAAACGTACAACATGGCTGGCTGGCGCGTAGGGGCGATGGTCGGCAACCGCGAGCTGGTGAGACTGATCAATTTGATTCAGGATCATTATTTCGTCAGCCTGTTCGGTGCTGTGCAAATGGCCGCGGTAACCGCGATGACCGAATCGCAGCAATGCGTTCGGGATTTGGTGGCTGTCTACGAAAGCAGACGCAACGCCTTGTTCTCCAATCTGCACCGCATCGGCTGGCAAGCGCCGCCGTCCCAAGGCTCGTTTTTTGCCTGGCTCCCGGTTCCAGCCGGATTCACTTCCATCGAGTTTTCCGATTTGCTCTTGGAAAAAGCGCATGTCGTCGTTGCTCCCGGTGACGGCTTCGGCCCTACCGGGGAAGGATACGTTCGCGCCGCGCTGTTGTCGAGTGAAGAACGTCTGGCCGAAGCGGTACAGCGCATTGAGAAATTAGGACTGTTTGCCAATACCAAATAGGATGAGAACGGACCGCACTTTCCTACATGAGGAAGTGCGGTTTTTGTTTGGGAATCAGGGGAATAGCAGGAGATTTTCTGGGTAAAATGTAAGGGCCATGCGTTTTGGAAACCAAGACAGGCAAGGCGAATAAAAATCATTCTCACCGTTGACAGATAATGATTTTCATTATAGGATGGTAATGATAATTGATCTCAGCAAGAGCGGGAGGGTACTATGCGCTATCAGATTAACGGTTACACGGACATGTATACGGTGATCGCCAACGAGCGGAAGATCGGTGGAGCCATTGAAGCAGCTCAGGTTCGACTGCGCACGGGAGAGATTTTTGCCAATGCGGTTCTCACTCGTTTGGAAATGTCAGGTGCGCATTTTTGCTCGATCGGATTCGTCACAGAAGAAGGCAAGCGGCTGATTGTGCACGTAGATGATATCAGCATGATCGCAGATGCGCGCCATGTAAATGTATGTGAGCTGACCAATGAATGCATGCGTGCAGAGAAATGCGCGGATCGCTTGAAGCGTTTGAAGCGTCTCTGTGAGCTGAACGAAGGAAGCTGTACGCCGACTTTCCAGGAAGAAGCGCTGCTTTTGGCAGAGGACATCGGACTGGATGAAGCACGCGGACACGTAGACTTGTCTTTCTTGCCGCAAGCAGAAAAGGCTCGTGTTGTTCGCATCGCGTAGAATAGCTATTTGATTTACATAATCGCCCCTTTCCCTTTTACAGCGGAGAGGGGCTTTTTGCGTGCGGGCGTTGATGCTGCAAAAACCGGATGAAGCTCTGGACCGGATAAGGCATGATGTCGTCCTGGCGATAGACGAGGCAAATGTGCCGGCGATTGACGTAGCCGGGCAGTTCGCGAACGATCAGTTCACCAGTCTCGCTTTCGCGCACGACGCTGCGATACGGCAGGACACTGACGCCCATGTTGTGTTTGGTCGCTTCCTTGATCGTCTCGATCGCCCCCAGCTCCATGCGCACTTGCCAGCGCAGCTGGTTTTCCTGGGCCCAAAGTTCAGCAAGCTCGCGTGAGGTGGAGCCTGCTTCGTGAATGAGAAACGGCTCGGATTGCAAATCAGTCAGCTCGATCACGTTTTTTTGGGCAAGCGGATTTTGCGGAGCGAGAACGAGGCGCAGCTCGTCGGCAAGCAGCGGAATGACATGCAGACCGTCCTGGGGCTGCATGGACAACGAGACAATCGCCAAATCGATCTCAAAATCGCGCAGCAGCTCCATGAGCGGCCGCGCTTTTTTTACGGTCAAAATCGGCAGGACGTGCGGATGCTCCGCCTGAAATGAAGCCAGATAAGGGGGAAGATAGTAGGTGGCAGGCGTATAGCTCGCCCCGATTTTCAGCGTTCCTCTGCCGCCGTGGCGAAACTCCTCCATGACTTGTCCGGCCTCTGTGAGCAAAGTGGACACTCTGCGGGCATAAGGCAAGAGGGCCGCTCCTGCTTCCGTCAGGCGAAAGTGCCGCGGCTGCTTGTAATACAGCTCCACGCCGAGGTCGCTCTCCAGTTTTTTCAGGTGAAAGCTGACGGTTGGCTGCTTGATATGCAAAGCTTCGGCGGCTTCGGTCAGCGACTTGCATTGAGCGGAAACGGCAAATACGCGCAATTGCTGAATATTCATCGAGTCGATCCCTCCGCCACCAGTATAGATACTCTCTATCGTTCCATCAATAAACATAGACGTTATTTAACACAAGCTTAGCATCTCATTTACTTTCCGCTCACACTAATCGCGTAAAGTTGTCGGTAGGAAAAGAAATGGGAGGGAAACGGAATGAACAAGAAAAATCGCAAGCCAAAATGGTCCGTATTGACGCTGCTCGTCTCAACGTCTTTGCTTTTTGCAGGATGTGGACAAGGCTCCACCACTCCGGCAGCATCAGGTACAGACAAAGCGGGCAATCAGCCGGCAGCATCCACAACAACCGGGAGCGCGCCAACAAAAGAAGACAAGTCGAAGGGAGAGCCGCTCGTCGTCTATCTCAATGACTTCGATGAGATCATCGGCCCGATGTTTGAAAAAGAGACAGGCTACAAAGTCAAACTCGTCTCTGGCAACGGAGCAGAAATCATGTCGCGGATCGAAGCGGAAAAAGGCAATCCGCACTGGGATGTCGTCTGGATGGACGCGATGCCGTCGATTCACAAGCTGGGCAAAGACGGACAACTGCTCGAAGGCTGGACGCCGAATAACGCTGCGGGCTTGACAGACTTTGCGGCGAAGCTCGTTCCAGCGAACAAAACGTACTACCCGACAGGTGCACATGCAGCGGGTGTCATCATTGCCAATACGAAACAACTCCCGGCAGACAAAGCTCCGAAATCGTGGAACGATCTGGTCAAGCCGGAGTTTCAAAATATGGTCGGCATGGCGGACCCGGCGGTAGCTGCTCCAGCCTATCCGTTTGTCGCCTGGTTTTTCCAGCAGGAGGGCATGGACAAAGGCAAAGCTTACTTCGATCAGCTGCTGCAAAACGGCGCCCGCGTCTACCCGAAAAATCCGAATGTGGCAAAAGCTTTGACAGGGGGCGAGATCAAACTGGCAGCCCTGCAAGAGAGCAATGCCTACACGCTGAAAAACAAAAAAGAGCCTGTTGAAATCATCTGGCCAGAAGAAGGAGCGCCTGCATCTGTGCGCGTAGCCGGGATTCAGAAGGATACGAAAAACGCGGAAGCAGCGAAAGCGTTTATCGACTTCATTCTCGATCCGAAGGTCCAGCAGCAATTGATCGATCAGGGAGAAGAAAGCTACTTCGAGCCGTCCGCAAAAGGAGCCGTTGCCAAAAAAGACCGGGCTGCCAATGCCAAGCTGGTCGTCGCCGATCCAGAGTGGGCTTCCGAGCATGAAGCGGAAATCAAGCAATGGTTTGCCGACAAAGCGGTAAAGTAAAGCGATGAGATTGCTAGGGACATATGGAAACCGAATGGGCTGGCTCGTGCTGGCCATTCTCTTTTTCCTGATTTTATTGCCGCTTGCTGCTGTCATCATTCAAGTGTTGTTGCCCGGTGTGTTTTTCGGGCAGTGGAACATCGGGGATTTATCGCTGCTGCTGGACGTGTTCACCCGGCCGCTCTGGCTGGCTTCCTTGAAAAATTCCTTATACCTTGGCGTAGGAACGACGGTATTTGCGACAGCGCTCGGCTGCGCACTGGCTATCGTCCGTTCGCGCTGGTCGTTTCAAACGGCAAGGCTGCTCGATCTGGCGGTCTGGGTGTTGCTGATTACGCCATCGTTCATTTTGGCGCAAGGCTGGGTGATGTTTGCTGCGGCAGATGGTCTGGCGAACGCCTGGCTGGGCTGGACCTGGATCACAAGTCTCGTCTTTTCGCCAGAAGGTCTGGTTGTGGTGATGTCGCTCAGCAAATTCCCGCTCGCTTACTTGGCGATTGCGAGTGCGCTGGAATGGAAGGTGGACCGATTGGGAGAGGCAGCCAGATTGTGCGGCGGCTCGCTCTGGACGGTCTGGCGCACGGTGGAGCTGCCGTTATTGCTGCCTGCGATTTGTTCCGGGGCGCTGCTCGTGTTCATGGATACGATCGGCGACTTCGGCTTGCCGGCATCGATCGCTGCTGTCTTCCGTTTTCCGACGCTGCCGTATTCGATTTATTCGGCTCTGTACACGTCGCCCATCCGCTTTGACATGGCGGGAGTGCTGTCGTTTTACCTCGTGCTGCTGATTGTCGCTGCGATGAGCATTCAGTTTTATGTGATGCGCAAGGCGCGGTTTGATGTACTGTCCTCCCGGGCGACCAGACAGGAGCGCAAGACAACAAAGCGGGGCAGCCTGTGGCTGAATATCGGCTGCATCAGCTTTTTGCTGGTCGTCATCGGCATTCCGTTCGGGGCGAACCTGCTCATGTCCATCTCGGATACATCGAGCATGGATCAGGGCTTGCAAGGATTGACTCTGCGTCATTACGAAGAGCTGTTTGCCAATGGAGAAGCCTTGCTGGACGGCTTGCTGCATTCGCTTGGCATCGCCGCTACCGCAGGCATTATCGGACTGATCGTCGGATTTTTCGTCGCCTACGTGCTGACGTATTCGCCGTTCAAATACCGCAGGGCTGTCGACGTTATCTCGCTGGTCTCGCTGGCTGTACCTGGCGTTGTTCTCGGCATTGGCTATATTTTTGTCTGGAATCAGCGTTGGCTCGAACCGATCGGCTTGTTGCTGTACGGAACGCCGTGGATTCTCGCGCTGGCAAGTGTGGCAGGTGCCATCCCGATCATTACGCGGGTCATTGTCGGCGCGATGGCAAAAGTGCCGGGGCAGCTGCTGGCAGCTGCGCAAATGCAGGGAGCAAGCTTCGTCCAGCGCGTGAGGTGGATTTTGCTGCCGTTGATCCGCGGGGCGCTCGTCGCAGCAGGCTTGTCCGCTTTTGGCAGCAGTGTGTTTGATTTGGCGGCGACTTCGATTTTGTTCCCGCCTGATTTTATGACCTTGCCCGTCTTTATTAACAAGGCGTTTGAAGATCTGAAATTCGCTTACGCGGCGGCTTCGACCTTGATGGGCGGCGGTTTGGTCGTCCTGATCATCGTCATTGTCGAGCTGTTGTTTCAGCCGAAAAAATGGAAAGCTGGGAGAGATCATGCTTGAATCCGATATTGGAAGTTCGCGGAGTACACAAATCGTTTGGCAACTATGCTGCCCTGCGCGGAATTGATTTGTCCGTCCAAAAGGGAGAAATCATCAGCGTCCTGGGGCCATCCGGCTGCGGGAAGTCGACTTTGTTGCAAGTCATTGCCGGGCTGACGCAGCCAGATGCGGGAGAAGTGCAACTGCGAGGTGCGCAGGTCGCTTCGCCTACGCGACTGGTGCCCCCGGAAAAGCGCAATATCAACATGGTGTTTCAAGACTACGCCCTGTGGCCGCACATGACGGTCTACGAGAACATCGCTTATGGATTGCAGCGCAAAAAAGCGAAAGCGGATTACATAAAGGCCAAGATTGCCGAGCTTGTCAGCTTGCTGCGTCTCGAAGGACTGGAGCAACGCCTGCCGCCGCAGCTTTCAGGAGGCCAACAGCAGCGTGTGGCGATTGCTCGCGCGCTTGCCACAGAGCCGGATTTGCTTTTGCTGGATGAGCCGCTATCCAATCTCGACATGCGGCTGCGCATCCGCATGCGCACGGAAATGGCTTACTTGTTCCGCCGTCTGGGAACAACCGTCTTTCATGTGACACACGATCCGGATGAAGCGTTTGCCATGGCAGATCGGCTGGTCATCATGAGAGCGGGAGCGATCGATCAGATGGGAGCGCCGCAAGATTGCTACGAGCAGCCAGCGACACGCTCTGCCGCGTCTTTGCTGGGGGCCGGCAATCAGCTGACGGGCACGTTGCGCAAGGCAGCTGGCCGCGACATCGCGCTCATCGGAGAAGCGCTCGTCGAGGGTACAATACCCGCCGCAAAAGGAAGCGGGGATCGCGCTCATGTCCAGTCGGCGCTTGCAGACGGCGAGCAGATTGACCTTTTGTTTCGTCCCGAAGAAGCAGAGTGGGCGCAGCAGCCGGAGGCAAACAGTTTTCCAGTTCGCGTCGTGCACAGCACATACGAAGGCAACCGCTGGCGCATCCTCGGTGAAATCGGCGGAGGGCAGACTTTGGCCTTTTTTCACGCGGAGCGACTGGAAAATACGGAACGGGGATACGTCTGCCTGAAGCCATCAGCCGCTTACTTGTTTCCTCATCTGGACGAAAGGTGAGCGAAGTCATGTCACGTATCCTTGCCATTTCAGACATTCACGGGCACGGTGCAGGGGCAAAGCAGCTTCTGGAGCTGGCCCAGTACGATCCGAAAGTCGATCGGCTGTTTCTGCTCGGCGACTATATCGACAAAAGCCCGGAGACGTGGGAGACGCTCTCTTTTGTGCAAGGGCTGCTGCAAGAAGGGGCGGCAGCTGTGCGGGGCAATCTGGAGCAATGGTTTCTCGACCAGCATGCGGCAGGAGAGCAGCCAGAGTCGATCAAGCAAGCCGTTGCCTTTGTCGCCGGATTGCCATTGTACATCGAGTACGGGCCATACTTGTTCGTCCATGCGGGCATTCGCCCGGGAATCGCGCTCGCTGCCCAGCAGCAGGTCGATCTGCTTTCCATTCGCGAGGAGTTTTGGAACAGCCCGTCTCGCTACGAGTGGATCGTCGTCTTTGGTCACACTCCCACCTATCGCATGGGGGTTGCGCCGGGAGACATCTGGGCAGAAGCTGACCGGATCGGCATTGATACCGGGGCGAAGCACGGCGTCAGATTGACGCTGCTCGATCTCACTCACCACAAAAGCTATTCCTGCTCGACCGAGACAAAAGGGGTGTACACAGATTTTCGCACAGCGGACTGGTGCATCGAAAAGTAGGGTCATTGCCTGCGCGAAAAGCGGGCAGTGGCTTTTTTACATGGGAAAACAGCCTGCAACGGCACGGCACACTAGGCAGCAGTTAGCGGCATCCTGATCACCTTAGCCGAGGAAGCAGTCGATTGAACAATCGCTCGACATAGCCAAAACCTATCCGCTCATAGCCAGCGGGGATTGGACTTTGCCTATCGACAGTGATAAAACAAGAATAAGCAAAATCAAGGGGGAACGGAACATGGAGTACACATTTTCGAAATCAGTAGATGCATTATCCTCCTCGGCTGTCCGGGAAATCTTGAAGCTGACCCAAGGCAATCAAGTGCTCTCGCTCGCAGGTGGCCTGCCAGCCGAGGATTCTTTTCCCATCCAGGAAATGCGCGAAGCGTTTAATCGGGCATTCGATCTGGGCGCGAAATCGTTGCAATACGGTTTGACAGACGGATATATCCCGCTTCGGGAGTGGGTAGCCTCACGAATGAAGCAAAAACATATGAACGTAGGCTTGGACAATATGCTGTTGACCACCGGCTCCCAGCAGGCCGTCGACTTACTGTGTCGAGTCTATTTGGATGAAGGCGACGTCGTGCTGGTAGAAAATCCAACGTATCTGGCTGCAGTCCAATTGTTCCAGTTCCGGGGGATTCGCGCCATTCCGGTGGAAGGTGATTCGGAAGGGATGGACCTGGAGGATCTGGCGAAAAAGATCGCGCAGTATCGTCCGAAAATGGTCTACGTCATTCCGACTTTTGCGAATCCTACGGGAAAAGTATGGAGCCTCGAACGCCGCCAGGGCTTGCTCGCCCAGTGCAAGGCAAACAACATTCTCATTCTGGAGGACGATCCGTACGGCGAAATCCAGTTTGACGGCGAAGCTTCGTACCGCTCGATTTTCTCGCTCGACGAACATCCGACCAATTCCTGTGTCGTCTATACAAGCACGTTTTCCAAGATCGTTGCTCCTGGTCTGCGCACCGGATGGGCAATCGGCGACCAGCGCGTCATTTCGATGATGGTAAAAGCGAAGCAAGCCGTCGACCTCCAGTCCAGCACCATTGACCAGATCGCGCTGCACGAGTTGCTCTCCCGCTTCGATCTGGAAAGCCACATCGAAAAAATCCGCGCTTCCTACAAAGAGCGCATGGAATGGATGAACGAGCTTTTGCTCGCACAAAGCTGGGATGGCGTGCAGTGGGAAAAGCCGCGCGGAGGCATGTTCCTGTGGGTCAACTTGCCAGCCGATGTGGACGCAGAGAAGCTGTTGGCCCGCTCTGTACAAGAAGGCGTGGCATTCGTGCCAGGCAAGCCGTTTTACGCCGCCGAGCCGCAGCACAACACGATGCGCTTGAACTACACGCTGTTGAACCGCGAAGATACGCAGCTCGCCATCGCAAGACTCGGCAAAGCGTTTACAGAGTACAGCAAAAGTCTCGTGACGCAATAGCGTCCGGGGCGTGTAAGTGAAAAGCAAAAGGATGCAAAAAGACAATCATGCTGCTGAAAAGCTGATTGTCTTTTTTATTGTTAGGACAAAGAAAGCTCTCTTTCGACCCGGTTCAGCCACTCATGGACAAGCTCTGTGAACAGCTTGGGCTGTTCGATTTGCAGATTGTGTCCAGCGCAATCGAGCGCGGCAAAAGAACTGCGCGGATAGTGAGGAAGCAAGCTCCATGCGTCCTGGTAGCCGACGACATGATCCTGCTTGCCTACGACGAACAATCCAGGATGGGGAAAAGGCTGCGTATCAAGCGGGAAAGAGAAGCCGTACGATGTTTTCAGTCGTTCTAAAAAGGGGAAGTCCGCGATGCTGTACCCGCTTATAATCTCTGTTTTGTAGCGGTCCCATGTCTCTTCTGTGGCGACCACAGCCATGGCTTCGAACTCGGCGCGCTCCGACTCTGTCAGCTTGTCCCACAGGCTTTGCTCTTCTACCAAAATGACCTTGTCTGGCAGCGTGCGCTGGCTCATTTTGGGGAAAACACTCGGGCAGATGAACAGGGCGCCTTTGACTTGCTCTCTGCGCTTTTCGATGACTCCACGCGCCAAATAACCTCCGTACGACTCAGCAGCGAGGAGGAACGGTTCGCCTGGCAGTTCACGATCAATCCAGTGCAGAACAGCCTCTAGCATGTCGTCCGTATTTTGCACGCTGTCGTAATTTTTCGTCTTTCCCATACCGGGCAGGTCGATATAGAGTCGGCGAAAACCTTCGCGCTCAGCAAAAACAGGCTCCATGCAGCCTTTCATGACGTGATGATCGAGCGAAAAACCGTGAAGCATGACAATCGGAACGCCGGAACCGATTTGTTCTTGAAAAAAGTCAATGTTGTGCAGTGACTGAATCATACTGGCTAACACCTCTCCCGCCGATTTTGCGTTCCATAACTAAAAAAAGGAACGTTTGTTCTTATTTTAATCTAAGATCTGGAAAAAGCAAGAGGGAAATAGAAAAATATGGAGAAAAAGCCATAAAAAAACGTATCCAAGCGATCAGATCGAATGGATACGTTTTTCGTGTTGGCCGGGATGGTTTGTTTGCGCCATCCGAGGCTGTTTATTCTTCTGTTTCTTCCAATGTGCAGATGGCGCTAGGGCGCTTGATGCGCAGCACTACGCACTCGTATACACGGAACAGGCTGTTCATTTGCTCGTCTCCGAGGAAAGCGGAGTCGAAGTCTTCGGCAATCGCCAGATCGAGGTTGTGGCGGCCTGTAGCCACCAGCACGCCGGAGCGTCCCTTGATCGTAGGCGATTGGTATACGCCGTCTGTCACCAGGTTGCGCACATGCTCGATCTCCAGCACGTTGGTGCCTTTGTGTACGCGGTGCAGGAGGGAGTACAGCTCGGGGGACACGACCAGCGCATAAGGACCGCTGTGACCCATTTTCAAGAGCTTGTTGCGCGCTTCCACGATGTCAGCGAACGCATTGCCGGATTCCATCCAGTCGCTCTTCAGGTGCGTGAGGCGGCCTTTTACATTCATCAGACCAGGCAGATCAAACTCAGCCGCTCCGTTGAAGATCAGGTCGTCTTCCATCAGCGCACCGCCAGCAGCGGCGTTGGCAGCGGCACTCATGTCAAGCGGCATGCCCAGTGTGCGAGCTTGCGCGACATCGCGCCAGTAAAGCATGAAATCTTTGTAAAGAATCGGGATTGTCATGCTTACGCGGCGGCTTGGCTGTGTCATTTCCAGCGATTCGCCGCGCAAGGACAGACCGCCGAAGCGCGATTCATCGTATACGTCATTGGTGATCGTCTGGATACCTTCACCGAGCGGACCGTAAATATCGATAAAGCGACGTCCCACGAGTTGACGGCGGGCCATGTCGACTACAGTAGCGTCCAGTTGGCTCCATTCTTCATTGGTTAATGGAGAGTCTGGGTATTTGCGAAGCTTGTCCATAGCGTAACCTCCAGGTCATATAAGATCGGTGTTTCCTTAATGTCCTTTCAAACTTCCAACAGTAAGCCCCTTTTTGTCAGGAGCGGCAGTCTTGGCAGGAGCCGCGTGTTTGATGACGGAAGCAACACCGTGAGCAGCCGTTGCAGAAGCTTTCAGGTGATCCACCTGATGAATATCGTGGCCTTCATCGTGGTCGGTCAGGTCAGGATGGGACCCGTCAGAGAACCGTCCGCTGAGCGAAGCCATGATTTCTTTTACTTGCAAGTAGTCGGCGTGAGTTTTTTCGCGCATGCCGTCCAATGTCGTGCGGGTTTCGTCATCTTGAAACTCGTACAGGGAAAGCTCCAGATGCTCGCGGAAATTGTGCAGGCCAAACCGCTCCAGGTTCACATCCGACAGCAACTGAGAAAGCTCGCGGTCGCTCAGTTGGGCAAGCGATTCTTTTCCGGATACGTTTTCCAGGTAAGGAACCAGTTCCTGGAGACGTCCCATGCGCTGTTCTTCTTCTTCCAAAATGTGATGGTAGTACAAGCGGGTGTGCTCGTCCTGTGCAGCGTCGATAATCGGCTGGATGATGCCCATGAAACGATTGATGTAACCTCTGGTGCGATCAAAAATGGCGTGCAGCTGTGTAATTTCTTGCACCCTCCGCCACCTCCTCATTCACGATCTATTTGTTCATTATACAGTTGGAAAAATGAACCGGGCAATACATATGTAGATTTTCGGCGTTTTCTGTTAATAAATGGCACGTTTTGCCGGGAGCACATCGCCTCAAGCCACGCCACGACTGAGGTGGATACGTTTAGTTTTGGATTTTTACAAAAAAGTTATCATGGAGAGTATTGTCAAAGCTAATTGGGAATGATAATATTTATCAATAATAGTGATATTCATTATCAATTAGAAAACAGAGAACCAGAACATACATCGACACTCACCCATTTTAAGGAGGAAAACATTATGTCATCCATTTTAGTCATTGGCGGAGATCGCCTTGGTAATATCGTAGATTTGCTGCACGGACAAGGGTTTAAAGATATTCATCACGTAACGGGGCGCAAAAGCTCCCAAACAGGCGTGAAAATTCCTGCGGGCATTCATATGATTCTCGTTTTGACCGACTTCGTCAATCACAACCTCGCGAAAACCGTGAAAAACCAGGCGAAGGATCGTGAGCTGCCAATCGTATTCTGCAAGCGCTCGTGTTCGGCGATTGCCAAAGCTTTCGATTTGACGGCGTAAATACATACCCGTTCAGGTGGACAGACTAACGCATGAGTCTGATACCAACGGAGGAATGGCGCATGGAGCAAAATCGTTTAAGCGAACTGCCTATTGCGCAGCTGACGGCCGTGCAGCTGCAACAGTTGAAACAGGCAGAGGAACAACTCAATTCAGAAGGCGAGAATGTGTACCTGATCGCATTTGAGAAGCAATCCCCGTCATCGTAGACGGGGTTTTTTTATTTTCCCAATATCTGCTTCTCCGCTTATTTGAAAACATACTGCTCAAGCTGCGTTTTCAGTGCGTCAATCCCGATGGCAAAGCCCAGGCATTGGCTGGACTGGATGATAAAGGCGTTCAGCCCCACGACCTCGCCATTCAGATTGATAAGTGGCCCACCACTGTTGCCGGGGTTGATGGCGGCATCGGTTTGGAAAATCTCTTCATACATTCGTTTTGCCACCTGGAGGCGACGGTTTTTGGCGCTGATAATTCCGGCCGTTACAGAGTTTTCCAACCCAAGCGGGGAACCGCCTGTGTACATAGCGACAAAAACTACAAAAAGACCAGTTGCTGCAGATGAATCGTCCGGCCGTGTGCGTTCCTGCCGGGAGCTTCGGCTGCTTCCACGCGTTTGACGAGTGCCGTCATGAGCATGCGGCGCTCTTCATCGCTGGCATGTGACCAGAGGAGCGGCCAATTGGTCAGCTGACTGTAGGGCGGGAAGGCAGCTCTGGCAAAAGACGGAGGTGGATCAGGGAACAGAGCGTCAGCTTCTTTGGCGAGGGCAGCGATTTTCAGCCGAAATGCTTCGAGGGTGAGCAGTCCTTCCTCGTAAGCTGCTTCCCAGCGCCGCAATTTGAGCGCTCGCCTCTGTTCTCGCGCTTCTGCATCTGCAAAAGGGACCACAGAAGAAAGCGAGGCCCGGACTTCTTCCAAAGCAGCACGCGCTTCGTGCGAATAGCTCATCAGCTCGGAGAGGATGGCCTGCTCCAGACGGTCTTCCCGGATGGCGGGGGCGTCGCAGCGGCCAGCCTGCTTGTTTTTGCATACATAATAACGATGGACGTAACGTTTTCCCGCGCTCTTGGTGTTGGCTGTCTTGCCGCGCATGGGGGAGTGGCACAGGGAGCAGTAGAGCAAACCGGAAAAGCAAAAGGTGGAGCCAAGGACACGCGGGTGGAGCGAGCTGCGCGCAGCCATTTTTTGCTGAATGCGCATGAAAAGGTCTTTGTCGATAATCGCCGGATGGGCGGCCTCTTCCACGATCCATTGATCAGGCGAGTTTTGGCGCTGAAGCCCGTCGGTGTAATTCCAGCGCAGCGCCCCGTGATACACCGGATTTTTCAGCAGGCGCAGGACAGAACTTGCCCCCCAGCTCGCGCCGTTTTTCCCGCGAAGTCCTTGGCGATTTGCCCACTCCGCAATCTGCCGCGGCGACTCGCCTTTCTCATAGCGCTCAAACATTTCGCGGACGCCAGCCGCCTCCGCATGCTGAATGGTCAACGCCCCGTCCACCAGCTCGTAGCCAAAAGGCGGGGGGCCGCCTGGCCGTTTTCGTTCCTTCGCCATCTGCTCCATGCCGAGCTTGACTCGCTCCGCCAAATTTTCCCGCTCCCACTGGGCGAGCGCCGCCACCAGCGTAATGAACAGTCGGCCGATGGCGGTAGTCGTATCGTACACCTCTGTGCAGCTTTTGAAGCGCACGTCATACTTTTCAAACTCCTGGAGAAGCCGGTACAGATCCAGCACAGAGCGGGTGAGGCGATCGAGACGATAGACGAGGACGACATCGGTCTTCCCTTCGCGGATATCTTTCAGCATCCGTTTCAGTTCAGGGCGGTTCGTATCTTTGGCGCTCACGCCTTCTTCCGCGTAGATGGCGGCAACCTCCCACCCTTGTGAGTGGACGTAAGCCAACAGTTTTTCCCGCTGGGCCGGGATTGAAAATCCTTCACGTGCCTGGTCTTCGGTGCTGACGCGCATGTAGACAGCCGTTCGCATCGGATTTCCTCCCATCAACTGAGGTTGCTAGAGTCTACAGCAAAACAGCGCTTTGTATGCCTGGACAGATTGGAAAACTTGGATTTTTTGCGCACAAAAAAACCCCGCTTATCCTGATTGGACAAGTGGGGCTGCGCTACATCCATTTTTGTCCCCATTCGTGAATGGATTCAATGACCGGACGCAGATCTCTTCCTTTTTCTGTCAATTCATACTCGATGCGCACAGGAATTTCCGGGTACACTTTTCGTTCCAAAATTCCCAGCTCCTCCAGTTCCTTCAGTCGCTCCGAAAGCATTTTGTCGCTCATGTGCGGAACCATCTCGCGAATATCTTTGAAGCGAACAGCGCCGCGAAGCAAAACGTGGATGATCAAACCTGTCCAGCGCTTGCCGAGGACATTGATGGCGCATTCGTACTTGGGACACATGTGCTCGCCAGCAAATTCTTGACTCATGTTGGTGTCACCTCTATACAGCATGGTTATGTTAACGCTTATTGTAGCAGATAAACTTGAAAAAAGTAAGTAACGAAGTGTTTGGCATGTGCTTATCTATGTTTGCCATACCGGGGCGGGGTTATGCTGGAAATAGGATTGTCCGCACGAGCCAAGCCCGTTTCCGGCAAAAATCGTTTCACAGGCAGGCACATGCACATAGACTGTGGCGAACGATACGAGAAGAAGAGGGTGTTAGGATGCTTCCAAAACCGGTGATCGGGATTTTGACCTGGCGCCAGGGGCAGCGCTTTGGCGAGCCGGACTACTTGCGCAAGCTGGTGCTGGCAGGGCAGAAGCTGGGGGCGGAAATTTACCTGTTTTCGCATCAGGACGTAAACATGAAGGAAAAAAAGATCAAAGGCTTTCTTCCCAAAGCAGGCGGCGGCTGGAGCAGCAGATGGTTTCCGTGGCCGCAGGTCGTCATCGACCGCTATCGGCGGCGTGTCCCCGAGTACATTCGGCTGCGAAACAGCGACCTGCTTTTCTTTGCCAACAGCCCGTTCAGCAAAAAGTGGCGGGTCACCCAGCTTTTGGCCAAGGACAGGCGGGTGATGCACTGGATTCCGGAAACACACTTGTACGAAAAAAAGCGAGTTGCAACCATGCTGAGCAAATATCCACTCGTGTACGTCAAACCGGGGAACGGCTCCGGGGGGAAAAGCATTTTGCGGATATCGGCCAAGGGCAAAGAATTTAGCCTCTCCGGGCGCGACAAGCAATATCAGACGCACACTGCCAAGCTGGACAGCGTCAGTGCCGTGGAGAACTGGGTTGGCCGCTGGGTAGTCGAGCAGCAGATTGCAGATGGCAATTTTCTCGTGCAGCAAGGGATCGATCTCGGATTGATTCCGAATCATGTGGCAGATGTGCGCGTGCTCATCCAAAAGGATCAGGCAGGGGAGTGGAGGGTGACTGGCTCCGGAGTACGGATCGGGGAGGCTGGCAGCTCTACCTCCAATTTGCACGGCGGAGGGCGCGCTGTTTCCTTTGAAGGGTTGATCGAGCAGCGATTCGGCAAGAGACAAGCACAGCTGATCACGAAGGAGTGTCACTCGCTTGCCCATGAGGTGGCGAAGACGCTGGAGGATTACTTTGGACGAATGATGGAGTTCGGGCTGGATATCGGTGTCGCTGTAGACGGGAGCGTCTGGCTGATCGAGGTCAATCCGAAACCGGGGCGGGAAGTATTTCGCCAAATGGGGGATATGGTCACGTACGCCAAGGCGATCGAGCGGCCTGTGCAGTTCGCTCTCCATCTCGCCCGCAAGAGACAGACCGGGGATGTTGGGCAGAGGGAACAACGTGTCAGAGTCTGAAAGAAGCTTGGTTTTTGTTCCTTTGGAAGCAAGCGGGGAACCGACACTGATGACCCATTCACCAACCTTGGTGTGTGAAGAGTTTCCGAGTGCCAAAGGATAAAGCTTGCAGTCCGCGTCGATTTTGATAACAGCATAGTCCCTGACTCGATCGGCAATGATGCGTTTGGCTTCAAATACTTTGCCGTTGTACAGCTTGACAAAAATGTTTTTCGATTTGCCGATGACGTGCTCGCTGGTCAAAATATAGCCTCTCGGGTGGAAGATAAAACCGGAGCCGAAACTGCGCTCGGTAGGCGGTGACGAAGTATTATCATCCTGGTCGATGAGACTGCGAATCAGAGAATCGACGTCTTTAGCTAGGGGAGCGTCTTCCGTGACGATGGAAACGACTCCCTCCTGTACGCGCTCTACAATAGGGACAAAAAAATTGAACGGGTGCAGACTGCTGCTGCTCACAGGGTACTTTACTCGCGTATATTGGGACCATTTTTTACTTTTCACCAATCTCTCCCCCTACAGCAGTTAGGTATATATCATCTTATGGAGGGGCGAAAGGGAAGGGACGCCCAATTTGAGCGCGGTGTTTGTTATATCATTATTTTTGATTGATATAATAAAGAAATAGCATTGGTATAATTATTAGAATCGAATTATAATACATGTAGTTAGAGAATATTTTGAACATAAAGGCTTAGCAGATGGATATTCACTTCTGTCTGAAAAAAGGCAATTGTCTGCTTTGTCGCTAGAGAGAGAAAAAGAAAGATAATGGAGGATGCGAAGAGATGGATGTTAAAACGATCATACTCGGCTTTTTGAGCTATGGAGAAATGAGTGGGTACGATATCAAGCAGGCGTTTTCCAACAGCATCGGCTTTTTCTACGATGCCAGCTTTGGCGCGATCTACCCCGCACTGCGCAAGCTGGAAGAGGAAGGACTGGTCACCAAGCAAGAGGTCATCCAGTCTGGAAAGCCGAACAAAATTTTGTATCAGATTACAGAGCAGGGCAAGGACACGTTCCGTCAAGAAATCCAGACGCCGATTTTGCCTCCTGTGCTGCGCTCTGACATGCTGGTGAAAATTTTCTTTGGCAAGAGCCGTTCCCCCGAGGAGCAAAAGGACATGCTGGAGAGCTGTTTGAACCTTCAGCGCCAAATGCTTCAACAAAGCCGAGCCTCATTCAAGAAGCTGGAGCTGCATTTTGACGAATATCAGCGCTTTTGCTGGGAATATACGATCCATCATCTGGAGTCGACGATTTCCTTTTTGGAGCACAAAATGCCCTCGCTAGCCAAACAACCAGCATTGTCTGCTTCCATCTGAGCAGGGATTTGACCAATTGGGTTGAACACGCATGCAAGAAGGCTTCGCCGCAATAAAGTGGCGAAGCCTTCTTTTTGTTTACTTCAGGTTTTCCGGGTTGAGGCACTCCAGCTCTGGCACGACAAAACGTCCGTCTTTGCGGATCAGGCGGTCGTCAAACCAGATTTCCCCTCCGCCCCACTCAGGGCGTTGAATCATGACGAGATCCCAGTGGATGGACGACTTGTTGCCGTTGAACGCATCGTCATAGGCTTGTCCAGGCGTGAAGTGGAAGCTGCCGTCGATTTTCTCATCGAACAAAATGTCTTTCATCGGATTTTGGATGTAAGGATTGACCCCGATCGCAAATTCGCCGACGTAGCGGGCGCCTTCGTCTGTGTCGAACACTTCGTTGATTTTCGTCGTGTCGTTGGCAGTCGCTTCGATAATTTTGCCATCCTTGAAGGTCAGCTTGATGTTGTCATAAGTGAAGCCTTGGTATGGGGATGGCGTGTTGTACGAGATCGTGCCGTTGACGGAATCGCGCACTGGGGCTGTAAATACTTCCCCGTCCGGGATGTTGGCTTCTCCGGCGCATTTGATGGCAGGGATGCCTTTGATCGAGAAGGACAGGTCGGTGCCAGGCCCTGTGATGCGCACCTTGTCGGTTTTTTCCATCAGCTCGACGAGGCTGTCCATCGCCTTGTCCATTTTGCCGTAGTCGAGCGTGCACACTTGGAAGTAGAAATCTTCAAAAGCGGCTGTACTCATGTTGGCCAGTTGAGCCATGGAAGCGTTCGGGTAGCGAAGCACAACCCATCTGGTTTCAGGCACGCGCACGTCCAGCACAGGGCGGGCGAACAGCTTGGAGTACATTTGCATTTTGTCGCCCGGCACGTCAGCCAGCTCGCTGATGTTGTCGCCGCCACGGATACCGATGTAGCAATCCATTTGCTTCATAAAGGAGACGTCAGCTTCACGCATGATGCCGAGCTGGTCTTCGTTGACACCGAGAAGCAGTTCGCGCTGAATGCTTTGGTCAATCAGTTGAACGTAAGGATTGCCTCCCGCTGCGTAAACTTTGGCAATTACGGCTTTCGTCAAGTCAGTCACATCGCCGATGGAGTAGATTAAAACGTTTTCACCTTTTTGTACTTTGGTGGAGTAGTTGACGAGGACGTCAGCTAATTGCTCAATACGTGGATCTTTCATAGGAAGGGGATCCCTCGCTTTCCATATCATATCAGTATGTATTGTACACAAATCGCATAGAAAAAAGCTACCCATACCAGGGTAGCGTGCGGAGGAAACGCGTTTACAGGATTCGGTTCTTCATGTATATGCAGGGTCCTGCGCCAATATGGCTATGTCAATCGCAGCCGCAGCCGATGATGACCAACAGGATAAAAAGAATCAACACTAAGGTGAAATCATCGAGGTCTCCATTGAAAATGCTACTCATAGGATGAACATCCTCCTTGTTGTGTGTTAAGCCTCTTGTGCTTACATCCATAACATATGGGTTTATGCACAGTCCCGATACGGGCATCCGCCCATTTTTGCGAAGATTCTTTCCATGCCATCTGCTTGCCTGCGCATGTTTATTATTCTGAAAATCAGGAAAAGCTAGAGGATACGAAAAGACTTTGCAAAAAACGAAAGGATGTTATGGCGATGCAAAGATCATTGTCGAGTCTTCAGCACGAGTTGGTTCCCATTACGATTAATGTAGGCGAGGATTTCAAGTCCATTGTGTGGAAAGCCCAGTACGATATGGATTTCAATACGGAATGCCTGTTTTGCTTCTCGGAGCAGATTACAGGATACCGGGTGGAAGATGAGGCGGGGCATTCCGGCAAGGTAGCGGTTTGCCCGCACTGTGAAAAAGTAAACGCCATTTACGCGTAAGCGGCGAGACAGTGGCACATACACGAAAAGCGATGCTCAAACGGGCATCGCTTTTTGCTTTGACACGTCCTCCAGGGATGGACGATATTTGCCACTGCATCCACCATGTACCACCTGCGTTTTAGCAGGATTGAAGGGAGGAGCCTCGAATAGTATGAGAGGTATACATATGTAGATAGAGTTAGGGGTGAACTTTGTGCAAAAGAAATGCAGCCGCTGCGGGAATGACATGGAGATCGTGCTGCGCAATGTCGTGTATAAAAAGCGGGTCAAAATCATGAACGTCCCGGTACACGTTTGCGTCGACGATTGCTGCGCGCATTCCCAGGTGGTAGATGTCATCAAAGAAGATTTGAAATCACTCATGGAGGAACTGGGCCAACATCCGCAGCGCCAGGCGATCGAATTTGAAGAAATGTCAGAGTTATCCAACTTATTGGTATTGATTGCTAACGAAAAGGCAGATTCTTCGGTTCGTGAAGTGCTGGGCGAGAGGGTCAACGAGCTTCTGGATCTGTTTTTGTTGGCGCAGTCCCTAGGCGATGAGAGATGGATGCTGGAACTGCGGGAGCGATTGACCAAAATCATGGTATAAACACGAAAGAGGAGGCGCTGGAACAGGCGGCTCCTTTTTGTTGGCGCAGTCGAGACGTCAGCTTCTGCCCCTTTTTGCCCCCGTGCACCGCAAGCGTAGACTTTGCCATCCAGATTTCGGTATACTGAAAGGCGCATAGGAAGCGACAAAAGGAGAGATGAATGGTGGCCCAAAAACAACTCCACTCGATCGAGGAACTGGATCAGTTCGTTGCGCAAAAAGGGAAGCAGCTTTTGTTCAAGCATAGCACGATTTGCCCGATCAGCACATCCGCTTATGAAGAGTTCCAGGCGTATCTGCTGGATCATTCCGTAGAAGCGGCCGTGATTCTCGTGCGCGAAGATCGTCCGGTATCGAACGCAGTAGCGGAGCGTTTTGCGATCAAGCACGAGTCTCCGCAAATTTTCCTGCTGGAAAACGGGGAAGTGAAATGGCATACTTCTCACTGGAAAATTACCAAGGATGCCATCAAGCAGGCAGTCGGCGCCTAGTCCCCTCATCGAAAAAGCTTGTTACGAAAAAAGAGCTGTCGCTTTTAGCGCAGCTCTTTTTTGTGTTTACTCCCAAAACAGCTCCAGTTTATCTCCGCTTTTCAGCTCGGTCTGGAAGCTGGCTTGCTGTCCGTTTACCAGCATGACGAAGCCGGAGATGCTCTCATTGTCCGGCTTCTCCAGAGAGAAGTTGACGAACCGGAACACATCGCTGAATACCGGAGGGGCGGATGGGGCAGATTTGACCGTAATGACGGCCCCATCAGGCACAAGCTCGTCTGCGGATGCCACTTTGCCGTCCAACGTGATCGTCACCTGTGCGACGGGCAGCATCACTCGCTCGCCGTTGAAGGAGACGGTCATCGTTTCTTGCACCCATTCTTCCAGCGGGATGACGTCGCGGATGGCTGGCGGTGCGATTTCCTCCAGGCGATAGGAAAGCTTGTCTCCCTGGCGGACGACATCGCTGAAAGTGGCGGTTTTGCCGTTTAAGAGCAGAATCGGGTTGTGCGCTGGGAGTGTGTAAGACTGCCCGTTCACGCTGAAGTGCAGCCCGGATGGCACTGGCTGTTCATCAGGCGCCAAAAGACCAGCTGCCGCCAGCACTTCGGAAACGGTGCGGGGCAGGCGGATTTCTACTTCCGCGCGATCGGCCAGCGAGTCGTCGAGCTGCGCAGGCGTGCCGTTGACGTGGATCACTGGCCCCAGCGACAGCGGGCGATCGTTGCAGACGATATCCAACGTGTCCAGCTGATCGAGCAGCTCGCGCACGAAAACATGGGCGTCCTCGCCGTTTTTTCCCGCGACAACCGTGATGGTGTCTCCATCGGCAATCGGTGAATCAAGGCTGGCGGCTTCTCCGTTATTCATGATGACAGGAGGCGTGCCGTGACCGCCAGGAATCATTTTCATCCGGCCGTTTACCGTGACGCTCATCGCCAGACCCGGTCTTCCGTAAAGGCGGCGAATGTCCAGTCCGGCAGCGATCAAAGAATCTCCTAGGGACATTTTCCGCAAGTCAAAAATGCGCAGCGGCACATCGTTGACGGTAACAGTCACGTAGCGGAGCGGGTGGCGGCGTGCTGCTACCGCGATTCCCACTGGCGTGACAAATTCTGGCCCGCTAAGCAGCGGATTGTCTCCCACGAATTGCTTGATCGCATCGCCACCACGCACAGCGACGCGAGCGGCAGGCATGTTCAGGAACTGGGCGACTTTTCCGGTCAAGCCCGGCGTCAGACTGCCTCCGCCAATCAGCATGACAGCTTGCGGTGCCTTGCCGTTCAGCTCCATGATTTTCGTCGCGATTTTTTCTGCCAGTTGGGAAACGTCTCCTTCAATGGCGCTGGTTACTTCCGCTGCGCTCATCGTGTGTTCCATGCCGAGAATGTCCGTGAACGTCACCGATTCATGGGTGGTGAGCAGACGTTTGACCTCTTCTGCCATCGGAAAATCGAGCAAAAAGGCATTCATCAGCGCGTCCGTGATCTCGTCTCCGGCTACAGGCACCATGCCGTAGGCGGTAATCGCACCTTCTTCGGTCAAGGCGACGTCAGATGTGCCTGCGCCGATATCGACGAGCGCGATGTTGAGTCTGCGCATAGTTACGGGGATGAGTACGTTGATCGCCGCAATCGGCTCCAGCGTGAGCGCCTGCATCTCCAGATCGCACCGCTTCAAGGCGGCAATCAGCGAGTCGACGACTACCCGCGGCAAAAATGTGGCAATCACGTCTGCGCTGGCTATGTCTCCGCGCTGATCGATCAGGCTGCCGATCAGTTCCTGGTCCAGGTAGTAGTTGACGACGCTGTAGCCGACACAGTAATAGCGGGTCGCATCCAGCTCGCGCAGTTCTTTTGCCAAGTCTGCCTGGGCTTCCTGCACGGCGGCAAACTCCAGTGCGACCACATCTTCCCGCGTGATAAAGGCGTGTCTCGACAGCGGCATATCCACACGTACGCGGCGGGTGCGCAACGAACGGCCGGCTGCTGCCACAGCTACTTGATGCAGCTGCCCGTGCTTTGCTTCCAATTCGTCCTTGATTTGCTTGATCACTTTGGCAACGGCAACCACATCGTGAATCTGCCCATCGAGCATGGAGCGTTCATCGTGCTCGCGAATGGCGCAGTCGAGCACGCGAAATTGATCTCCGGTCGTTTCCACAATCAGTCCGACCACACTGCGTGTTCCAATATCTAGTGAAAAAATCAGCTCAGGGGAGCCTGTTTCGTTATAGGCTGACAAAGGTAAGTCACTCCCTCGTTTTCGTGTCGATCAGTAGAAATAGATGAAGGCTTTCGTTAGAACATATATCCAATGGATTCGACCACAGCTATCAAGAATCCTGTCGAAACAAGGAATTATCCCTTTTTTGGCGAAGAATTTGCAAAGGTAAAAAAACATAAATAATTTACTTTCGCGCTTTTTGGCGCTAAACTGCTGACAAGGGAGTTTGAATCGATTATAATAACCCTAATTTATCGGCAACCACCTAGCAGACCTATATAAAAAGAGGAGAGTGGAGAGAAACAATGGCACACGATCAAATTGAGACCATGCGCAAACAGATAGACGAAATCAACCTGCAAATTTTGGAATTGATCAACCAGCGGGCGACTTTGGTGCAAGAGCTCGGCAAAGAAAAAGAAAAGCTGGGCAGCAACCGCTTTGATCCAGAGCGCGAGCGCCAAATGCTCAACCTGCTCGTGGAAAATAACAAAGGCCCGTTCAACGACAGCACGGTTCGCCATCTGTTCAAGCAAATTTTCCAAGTATCCTTGGACTTGCAAAACGAAGACAAGAAAAAAGTTCTGTTGGTCAGCCGCAAGAAGAAAGCGGAAGACACGGTCATTACAGTAAAAGGCGTCGAGTTCGGCGGCAAAAGCCCGATCCTGATCGCAGGACCTTGCTCCGTAGAAAGCTACGAGCAAGTGAGAGCGGTAGCGGAAAACCATGCCAAACGCGGCTTGAGAACAATCCGCGGCGGCGCATACAAGCCTCGCACTTCCCCATACGATTTCCAAGGTCTCGGAGAAGAAGGCTTGCAAATCTTGAAGCGCATCGGTGACGAGTTCAACCTCGTAACGATCAGCGAAATCGTCACGCCAGCCGATCTGGAAATGGCGACGAAATACATCGATGTCATCCAAATCGGTGCGCGCAACATGCAAAACTTCGAGCTTCTGAAAGCAGCAGGCCGTGTAAACAAGCCTATCCTGCTGAAGCGCGGCCTGTCCGCAACGATCGAAGAATTTATCTACGCAGCCGAGTACATCGTATCTGAGGGCAACACGCAAGTCATGCTGTGCGAGCGCGGTATCCGCACGTACGAAAAAGCGACTCGCAACACCCTTGATATCTCTGCTGTACCGTTGCTCAAACAAGAAACGCACTTGCCTGTCTTCGTCGATGTGACCCACTCTACTGGTCGTCGCGACCTGCTGCTGCCTTGCGCGAAAGCAGGATTCGCAATCGGTTCCGACGGTGTGATGGTAGAAGTTCACCCGGACCCGGATGTTGCTCTGTCCGATGCAAAGCAACAGCTCAACATTCCTCAGTTCAACGAATTTGTGGACGAATTGCTTGCTTCCGGCCTGTACAAAGGCGAAGTGGTAGCAACCAGAGGATAACGAAACAGTTTGATGTGAGTTTGCTGGTCCTTCCTGCGCGCAGGGAGGACCTTTTGATTTGACGAACCCGAGGTCGACCAAGTAAGCTAGGATTTAAGTGCTGATAACGGCGAAGGAGGCTATGCCAGATGAATGATCAAGATCACTGCTGCTCGTCTGATCGCGCCACCGTGCGGCCTGATAAAATCAAGTCCAACCTTGTCTCGCGGCTCAACCGCGTAGAGGGACAAATTCGCGGAATCCGCGGAATGGTGGAAAAAGACGTATACTGTGACGACATCCTCAACCAGATCGCTGCTGTGCAGTCCGCCTTGAATGCCGTGGGCAAAATGCTGCTGGAAGGACATATGAAATCTTGTGTCATCGAGCGCATTCAGCAAGGGGATAGCGAAGTAATTGACGAGCTTTTGAAAACGATGAACAAACTAATGAAATAGCGGTGCCAAAGCCCGTAAAAACGATTGCAACCGCATACGGCTTGTCGTATCATAGGTGCATATATTTATGAAAATAACTATGAAAACCAAAATATAGGGAAAGTGAGGGTGTGTGATGCCGGTTACAATCTACGACGTGGCAAGAGAAGCGGGGGTTTCGATGGCGACTGTCTCCCGTGTAGTCAACGGGAATCCCAACGTAAAGCCTTTGACCCGAAAAAAGGTACTGGCTGCGATTGAACGTCTGGGGTATCGACCAAATGCCGTTGCTCGCGGTCTCGCCAGCAAAAAAACAACAACCGTCGGTGTCATCATCCCGGATATCTCCAGTTTGTTTTTTTCCGAATTGGCCCGTGGAATCGAAGACATTGCAACGATGTACAAATACAACATCATCCTCTGCAACTCTGACCAGCGGATGGAAAAAGAATTGCAGTTGATCAATACGCTGTTGGAAAAGCAAGTGGACGGGCTGCTGTTCCTGGGGGCAGAAATTAAGGAAGACCACCTTCAGGCGCTGACCAGCACTTCGGTGCCGACCGTTCTCGCGGCTACCCGCGATGCGGACAACGTGCTGCCTTCTGTGAGCATCGACCATTTCCAGGCCGCTTACGATGCGACGGAAGCTTTGGCTTCGCGCGGACACAAGCGGATTGCGATGATCTCAGGCCCGCCGAACGATCCGCTCAACGGCCTGATGCGTTACGAAGGCTACAAAAAGGCGTTGAAGGACAACGGGATCGAGCTGGACGAGGAGCTGGTTGCGACAGGCAACTACTTTTACGAGTCAGGGCTTTCGACAACGAAGGCATTCCTCGCGCTGGCTGAGCCGCCGACAGCGATTTTTGCTGCCAACGATGAAATGGCGATTGGAGCGATCCATGCCATCCAGGATTCCGGTCTGAACGTGCCGGGCGATATCGAGGTCATCGGCCACGACAACATTCGCCTCGTGGAAATGGTGCGCCCGCGCCTGACTTCCGTAGTTCAGCCGATGTACGATATTGGTGCGGTCGCGATGCGCCTGCTGACCAAGTACATGAACAACGAAAACGTGGAAGAGCACGTTGTGCTGTTGCCGCACCGGATCGAGTATCGGGAAAGCACCAAGCCGCAGCAGGCTTGATCGCATCGCCCGCAACAGATTGCCAGCAAGAGGAGGATAAGTGGATGCGGTACGGAATTATCGGCGCAATGGACGAAGAAATTGCGCTGTATTTGGAAGCGATGCAACAAGCCACGACGACGGTCAAAGCCGGAGTGGCTTACTATAGCGGGAAGATGGAAGGCAAAGAAGTCGTGCTTTGCAAGTCAGGTGTCGGCAAGGTGAATGCAGCGGTCACGACGCAAATTTTGCTCGATCAGTTTCAGGTGGAGCGCGTCATTTTTACGGGCGTAGCTGGTGCCGTTCACCCGGAATTGAACATTGGCGATATTGTCGTGTCGACAGACTGCTTGCAGCATGATATCGACGTGACGCCGCTCGGCTTTGCCCCGGGGCAAATTCCGTTTACGGAGCAATGGACATGGCAAGCCGACCAGGAGCTGATGCAACAAGCGATCGAGGCTGGAAAAGGATTGGAAGCGGGTGTTCAGGTAGTGAGCGGCCGCATTTTGTCCGGTGACCAGTTTGTCGCCAGCCGGGAAAAGGTACAATGGCTGTACGAGCAGTTCCAGGCTCATTGCACGGAGATGGAAGGAGCGGCAGTCGGACAAGTGTGTGCGATGAACGGCGTGCCGTTTGTCGTCGTGCGATCGATGTCCGATAAGGCAGACGGCTCTGCGCATGTCAACTTCGTCGAGTTTACCAAGCTTGCTTCGCAGCGTTCGTATGCGATTGTCCGCAACATGCTGCTGTCCGATGCCAGTTCGTCGGAGCCAGGCGTAATCGTCTACTCGACGAAAAACTGCGTCGATTGCGACATGGTCAAGCAGTGGCTGACGGCAAAAGGGATTTCGTTCGAAGTGCGCGATGTCATGACCAGCCGCGCCTACCAAGAGGATGTCGAGCGTTTTGGCTTCATGGGCGTTCCGGTAACCGTTGTGGGCGACAAAGCGGTCAAAGGCTTTGCGCCAGCCGAGCTGGAAGAACTGGTGAAGCAATCATAAAATCACACAAAAGCGGGGAGATCAGCATCGTTTCGGTGCGCGATCTCCCCGCTTTTTCGTATGTTTTTTCGCAAATGTCATCTGCTATTTGCTTGCTTCCGTAGGCGCGTACATCATGGCGCGCTCCAGCGTGATCCGGTTTTTTTCCGTAATCTCTGCCCGGCGGGGGATAGCGGGAAACGGTTCGTCAAACAGGCGGGTTGGCAGCGGCAAGTCTGTCTGCGGCTGCCAGCGCTTGAGCCAGCCAGAAGGCAGGTCGCCATCTTCCAGCGGCTGATCGCTCATCTCGCTCCACACAAGCGTCCATGCCCGCGGCACCACTCGCCAAATGTCGTAGCCGCCGCCGCCGACCGCGATCCAGCGGCCATCGCACAGCTCGTGAGCGAGGCGGTGGGCGAGCCTTGGGATATCTTGATAAATGCGCATCGAGCAGGAAAGGTGCGTGAGCGGATCAAACGTATGGGCATCACAGCCGTTTTGGGTCAAAATCACGTCCGGCTTGAAGCCTCTTGCCAGCTTGGACACTAGCTCGCCGTACACTTCCAGAAAAGAGTCGTCTTCTGTGAACGCATCGAGCGGCACATTGACCGAAAATCCGTAACCGCTTCCATCCCCGCGTTCCGAGAGATTCCCCGTTCCCGGAAACAAGTATTTTCCCGTCTCGTGAATGGAGACAGTCAAGACGTTCGGGTCATCGTAAAACGCCCATTGTACGCCATCTCCATGATGCGCGTCGGTGTCGATGTACATGACGCGTGCGTTCCAATGTTTGCGCAAATAGGCGATGGCGACGGAGCAATCGTTGTAAATGCAAAAGCCCGAGGCTCTCCCGCGAAACGCGTGATGCAGGCCGCCAGCAGGATTGAAGGCGTGTTCTGCTTGTCCCTTCATGACAGCATCGACGGCGTTCAACGTCCCTCCGACAATGAGGGCAGCCGATTCGTGCATGTTCTGAAAACAGGGGACGTCCTCCGTGCCAAGACCGTAGCTCGCTGCCTGGGGCAGCTCTTTTTCGCTATGGCCCTGATCGCGGACGAACTGGATGTAGCGTGCGTCATGAACGAGAGCAAGCTCTTCGTCGGTTGCCATGCGCGGGGCAATGATGTCTGACTCAGCGAGTAGGCCGTAGCTGCTCATCAGATCGTGCATGAGGAGCAGACGGCGTTGGTTAAAAGGGTGGTCATCGTTAAAGTAATACTTGGTGTAGTCGGGGGAGTAGATCAGACGAGCGTTCCGGCTCACAAAATTACCCCCCCATCCGTCGGTCCGACGACAGAAAATCCTCTTTGGAGCAGCAATTGTGTCACGACGCGCGGGTCAATCGTCTGGACGCGGAAGACCAGATTCTTTTTGCCGGGATTTTTTCCTGGAAACACGATGACACTGGTGACATTCACTTGTGCTTCGCGGAAAATCTGGCTGACCTCAGCCAGCATCCCGACGCGATCATCCACTTCTACTTCGATGTGCGAGCTGGGCTTGTTGACCCCGAACAGCTCGATCAGGCTGGAAAACAGGTCGGATTCCGTAATCATCCCGACGAGGCGGTTTCCTTCCACAATCGGCAAGGAACCGATCTTGTGCTCATAAATCTGGAGGGCGGCATCTTCGATGAAATCAAGCGGGTGAGCAGTGATGACCTGTTTTTGCATGATATCGGCAACAGGCTTGTGCAGCACGGTATCGTCATCGTCGTGGGTAAGCAAGCGGGAGGGGAGGGCATCGCGCAGATCGCGGTCCGAGACGATGCCCACCAGCTTATCGTCATCCAGAACAGGCAAGTGCCTGATTCGGTTGGCTCGAAGCAGCAAGAGGGCTTCTCCGATCGTGGTAGCTGGTTGGGTGGTAACGACGTTTTTTCGCATGATATCTTCTACGCGCATGAGTGATGGCCTCCTTGCATCCTTTGAAAAAGATGTCCAGACTAATAAAGAAAGCGATTCTGAAAACGCATGGCATCAAAAGCGACAACCGTTTCAGCAGGAACTCGTTTTCCGATTTTGGCCATCAGACAGTTGGCGGGATGAGAGCATATTTCCGGATCGTCTGTCGCCATCCAGGTAAGTCCGACGCTGCCCATTACTTTTTCCATGACCTTTCTGTACTGCCAGACATCAAGCCCTGTACCTTTCAGATCCCAATGCCAGTAGTACTCGGTCGTGATAATCACGTAGTCTTCCATCGCATCGTCCGCAAAAGATACTTCAAGGAGCTTCTTGGCTACGCCGCCCGCGCGAACTTTGTCACTGATCTCGATGGCGCCAAGCTCAAGCAGGTCGGGCAGCTTGGCCATGGACCAGCGCTCCAGCGGATCGGGATGGAGGAAGGTGACATAGCCGAGAACGAGGTCGCCTTCCCGCGCCAAAATAATGCGTCCTTCCGGCAGATCGGCAATTTCGATCAGAGCTTCGTGTTGCTGCTCCGGGATGCGGAATGCCTTTAGCCCTTCATCAAAGCGCAGGTCAGCCAAATGCCTCCCTGTAACCGGTCCCTCGATGAGAAGCTCTTTTCCGTTCACGATCATGCTCGCAGAATGATAGCGTTTGACGTGTTCCATCAGTTCCCCCCCTTTGCTTGTAGAAAAAGAGAGATGGCGATTGCGACCATCTCTGCTGATTCTTCTTCCTAGTCTATTCTGTGGTGGTTGCCGTTACGTTGTTTGAATGTGGCGATTCTCCGTAACTGTTGACGGCGGTGATGTAGTAACTGCCGTTCGGAACGTTTGTTGCGTGCGTGTAGCTCGTTGCCGATACGGTGTCGAGCAGCAAATAGCCGCTTGCCGCATCCGGGCTGAAATACACGTTGTAGGCAATGACCTGCTCGGTGGAACTGTTGCCTTTCCAGGACAGCTTCACGTTGTTGCCGCTTGCCTTGAGCGACAGCGATTTCGGAGCGGAAGGAGGTGAAGCGGAAGGCGTATTCGGGTTTGGATTCGAATTGCCGTTTGTGTCGTCTCCCGACCCTTGCTCGCCTGGATTCGTTTGATTGTTGCCGCTGTTATTGCCGCTGCCGTTATCCGTCGGTGGAGTCGTCGTGTCACCCGGCTGCGGCGTTCCCGTGTCTGTGCCCGGCAGCTCCCACGTATGGGAGGACGAGCCGACAGAAGCGATAGCAGAAGGGGAGGACTCGTTTCCGGCGATATCGACTGCTGTGACATAGTAGCCCAGATCACCGCTGCCTGATGCCGAATCGGCGAAGGTCAGTTCGGCCGGATCTTTCACTGTTGCGACTTTGACAAAGCCGTTTTGCGGATCGGCGCGGTAGATGCGGTATCCGACGAGATCGGCTTCCTTGCCAGACTGCCAGGAGAGCGAAATCTGTTTGCCAGAGCCGCTTGCGGTCACTCCGCTTGGCGCTGACGGCGCTCCGCCAACCTCTGTGCGCGGGTCTTCCTTGTCCGGGAGACGCTGCTCCCAGTCAGGCGGCTGACTTGCCACTTTGCTGTTTTTGGCTTGAATCTGTTCCTTGGAAGGAAGCGGATCAGGCGAGCGGTAGAAAATGCCTTCGGTGACAAAATCGTCCGGAGTGCCTTCCTTCGCCAGATAACGTTCCCCGTTGTACGTAATCAATCTAGCTTTTTGGTGAGAATCGTCCACCTTCGTCGGAACGAAGCGGCGATTGAACAAGTCGGTAATCACATGTCCTGCCTGCTTGGACAGCTCGCTTGGCAGCAATCCGGATTTGGAATCGACTGTTGCGCTGACAATCCCTGCCGGCTTTTTAAAGGTTGCGTCAGGGGGAGACAAGTTCGGGTGCTTGTCCATGATTTCTTTCATGACTTTGCCCCAGACAACCATTGGCACGTATTTGTCCGCATCCGGCATCGGGTACGGCTCGTCAAATCCGACCCAGACACCCATGGACAACTCCGGCGTGTAGCCGACGAACCAGAGGTCGTTGCTGTTGTTGGTTGTCCCGGTTTTGCCTGCCACATCGACTTTGCGCGGTACAAATTTGCGAATGTGGGTACCTGTTCCGGCGTTTACGACCGAACGCATCATGTCTGTGATCAGGTAAGCGGTTTGCTCGCTGTAGACTTGAACAGGCTGAGCCTCGTGACGATAGACTACCTTGCCCTGACTGTCTTCGATTCTGTCGATGAGGTATGCATCCACAAAGGAGCCGTGGTTAGCGAACGTCGCGTAGGCATTGGTCATTTCCTCCGCCGTCGTCCCGTATGTAAGTCCGCCGATTACGCCTGTTGCAGCGTGGTTGTCTGCATCGACCAGCGTGGTGATCCCCATTTTTTTGACGTATTCGAGTGCGGTAGGAATCCCGACCTTCAAGTACGTCTTGATCGCGGGAATATTCCAGGACATCCGCAGCGCTTCACGTGCACTCATGATTCCTTGCCATTTGTTGTTCCAGTTTTTCGGCAGGTGAGAGCCGTTTTGGCCGTCTGCGAGCAGCACGGGTGCGTCATCGATTGGCGAAGCTGGCTGCAAAAGCCCCAGTTCAAAGGCAGGAGCGTAGGCTGCCAGCGGCTTCATCGCCGAACCAGGCTGGCGCGGCACAGTCGCGTGGTTTGTCTGCTCCACTTTAAAATCGCGTCCGCCGATCATCCCGAGAATCGCGCCCGTTTTATTATGGATGAGCATGGCTCCGACTTCTTCCAGCGCGTTCTCGATTTTCTCCGTCTTGCCGTTGGAGCGGCGAATCGTGTAGGTGCGGTTTTTTCCGAAGTTTTTCGGATCGGTCGCAACAGCTTGCATAATGTTGTAGACATTTTTGTCAATCGTGGTGTGGACCTTGTAGCCTTTGCGCAAAATGTCGCGGCGCTTGTCCTCGACCAGTTGACGGTATTCGTTGCGTCCGATGGTGGACTTGTCGCGCCCTTTTTCCGCGAGATCAGCATCGACCAGCTGACGGGCGGCCCGATCCTCGATCTCCATCATCAGGAACGGAACTTCGCGGTACGCTTGCTGAGCAGGCTTGGCCAGCTGCGCTTTCAGGTCGGCCTTGAGCGCACCATCGTACTGGGCCTGGGTAATGTAGCCATTTTCCATCATGCGGTCCAGCACCATTTTCTGGCGCTCCTTGCCGCGCTGATAGCTTTCGGCGCGAAATGGAGAGTACGCGCCAGGATTTTGAATCATGCCAGCGAGGTAAGAGCCTTCGCTGAGATTCAGTTCCTTCACATCTTTGCCAAAAATCCCTTTGGCGGCAGCCTGTACACCGTAGACGTTGGAGCCGTTGGCGTTTTTCCCGAAGTAAATTTCGTTCATGTAGGCTTCCAAAATCTGATCTTTGGAAAACATGCGCTCGATCCGGATGGCACTGAAGATTTCCCGCGCTTTTCGGGTGTGGCTCACTTCAGCGGAGAGGATCGTATTTTTTACGAGCTGCTGCGTAATCGTACTACCGCCTGTCACGACAGGTTGGTTGGTGAATTCCTGGATCGCTCCACGCATTGTGGATTGAAGGGAAACGCCGGAATGTTGGTAGTAGGTTTTGTCTTCTGTTGCGATGATGGCATTGATCAAATAAGGAGAAACGTCTGCCTTTTTCACCAAGCGCCGATCGCCTTCTTCAGCCCGCAATTGGCCGATGAGAGAGCCGTCGTTGTAGTAGGCGAATCCAGTCAGATAATTGGTGAAAATTTTGTCCTCCAGTTCCTCCTTGCTGCGCACTGGCTCGTCTTTCACGAGTGCGGCAACATAACCTGTCACGATTCCTCCGGCGACAGCTGCCCCCATAAGCCCAAGCAGAAACACCATCTGTACGATGATCCATATTATTCTGCCACGGCTACGGCGTCGCTTTTTTTTCGACGGTTCAGAGGAAGATGTGTGGTTATTCGACATAGTCTACGACCCCCTAGCATACCCCCTAATTATACCATACGAGGAACCATGAGGGTAGAAGCGATGATAGCGTCTACAGAGAAGTTCCGTGCATCGTCTGAATCTGTCAAAAAGTGTTGCGTTTTGCCTGTTTATGGCCGAACGCGGTTTAGGTTTATACGAGAAGCAGGATCGAGTTTGCCACCAGGAGCACAGCCATGGTGATGTGAAAGCCGCGCTCGTTTCTCTGGAGAAACTTGCGGAGTTGAGCGGCGTCAGCAAGACGATGATCGGGCAGATTGAAAGAGGGGCTGTTGAAATCGAAGGGGGAGGCTCGTTAGGCTCCGGTGCTCATCAGGAGGGAACGGAAGAGTTTTTGACGGTTTTTTCCGGGGAGCTGGCAGTCGAGATCAAAGGAGAGACGTATACGTTGCGGGCTGGCGATTCGCTTCGCTTCAAGGCAGACAGGCCGCACAGCTATGCAACGAGGGAGCGGAGCTGGTTCGCGTGAGCATGGTCATCTACTATCCGGGGTGATCTTTTGCAACGGATGGACGAGGAGCGAAAGAGGGCTGATCATAGAAAAAAGAGCAGGCCGACGGGCGGCACTGCTCTTTTTATGTCCAGACGATTAACGGCTGTAGAACTCAACGATCAGAACTTCGTTGATTTCGGAAGGCATTTCTTCACGGTCTGGGAGACGAGTGTAAGTACCTTCAGCAGCAGCATCGTTGAATGTTACGTAGTTTGGCAGGAAGTTGCGAGCTTCCAAAGAGTCCTTGATCAGTTGCAGACCACGGGACTTTTCACGGATGGAAATCACATCACCCGGTTGAACACGGTAAGATGGGATGTTCACTTTTTTGCCGTTTACCAGGAAGTGGCCATGGTTTACCAGCTGACGAGCAGCAGGGCGAGTTGGAGCGAAGCCCATGCGGTATACCAGGTTGTCCAGGCGGGATTCCAGCAATTTCATGAAGTTTTCACCGACTACGCCAGCCATTTTGCTAGCTTGGTCGAAAGTGCGGCGGAATTGTTTTTCGTTAAGGCCAAACATGTGGCGCAGTTTTTGCTTTTCTTGCAACTGGATTCCGTACTCGGACAGTTTACGACGGTTGTTGTGACCGTGTTGGCCCGGAGGGAAGTTGCGCTTGATGTCTTTTCCTGTACCGTCGAGGGAGATGCCCAGACGACGAGCCAGTTTGTGACGAGGTCCTGTGTAACGTGACATGTATTCAGTCTCCTTTAAATTGGATTCGTAGGTGTTTACTTCCGGCAGGTTAGTTCCTACTTTATCTACACGAACTTCGGACGGTAGCGTTTCCGCATCGTGCTCCTCACAGATATTCAGCCGCAGTCTGTAAAGGGAGGGAACTAAGAAGGTGTATCCTTCCGTTTTTACCTACAATCAATGCTACCCTGTACACATACACTTAATCATACTAGGCGAGGTGTGGGGAAGTCAAGTGAAAAGACATGCGCCATCCTATAAGAGCGATGGCGCAAAAGTCTTATTAGTCGCGGAGGGCAGCTGACAGAGACTCCGGGGTTCCGCGTTTTTCCAAAAAGCGCGTGAACGTAATGGCCGCATCCGCACGCGATACGGCTGCTTGTGGCGCAAACGTCGTCTTTTCCGCAGGCACGATGCCCATGGCCGTCGCGATAATAATCGAAGCACGGTGCTTGGCGTTTGCGATATCCGTGAACGACGACTGGAACATGCCAGGGTAGTCGGTCAGCTTGTTGTAGCCAAGCGCCCGAACGATCATGTCGGCCAATTCATCGCGCGTAATCGCTTGATCAGGATTCAGTGCAGACGCGTTTTTGTCCAAAAGGCCGCGGTCTACAGCACCTTCGACAGCGGAGAAGAAGCGGGAGCCGTTTGCCACGTCGCTGTAAGTCGCCTTTCTTTCGGCGGAGTACACCGGGTATTGCTGGCCCTGGTTCAGGCTGATCATCAGCATCTCGATCATTTCGCCGCGAGTGATCGGTTTTTGCGGCAAAATTTTGCCATCTTCCAGAGAGAGGGCGTCGTATTCGTACATCAAAAGCAGTTCCTTTTCAGCGGGATGATCTTTGAGATCAAGCGGTGCCTGGCGATGCAGGTTGATCGCTTTTCCAGATGCAGTCGAGTGCCACTCGCCTGACGTCGCATCGAGGTAGTAAGGCTGCTCGAACGGCGTTGCAGTCACGCGATAGACAAGCTTCGCAGTTCGTTTCGGAATGTAGGACGGCTGATTCTGCACTTTCTTGTTGTCTTCCTCGCTGAGCGGTTCAAGGGCATAAACCGCTTCTGCCTCCGATTCTTTCCACCAAGACTGGACAGCTTCTGCCGCAGACAAGTGCTTTGGTACTTTCGTCGGATAAGTTTCGCCGCCGAAATCAGCGTTGTAGGACAAAAGTTCGCCTGTTTCCGAGTCGTACGTAAGGTAGGCAGAACCGCTGGCTGCGGCGACACCGTCGATGTAGCGTTCAAACGAGATGCGGAAGCGGTCGGAGTTATACGGTTCTACTTCTGCTTCACTCTGGCCACGATCAAGCAAAAACAACTGGTGTGCTGAAGTCGGCGTCCACTTGCGCACGGTTTCCATCGCCGCCTCCGTCAGCTTTTTCGCATCGGCAGTCTTTCCGGATTTTTCCCCGTCTTTTCGCACAGGCCGATCTTTGCTGTACGAATAAATGTCTCCTGTTACGGCGTCGAATGAGACAAATACGTAGCCGTCGCCTTCCTTGCCTTTTTGGGCGTATTCAAGATTCCAGATCGCGCGGTTGGCCTGGTAATCTCTTTCGTTGTAGTTGGCGGAACGAAGCTCGTAATTGGCGAGGTCAAACGTCTTTTCCGCCCACTTGACCGCTTCGTCCTGGCTCAGTACCCCGCCGGAGCGTCGCGGAGAGAGCGGTTTGCTGCTGACGGCGACAGGCTCCTTCAACTCGCTGCGGGGAGTGAGGGATGAAGTGTTCAAGGCTTTGCCGCTTTTGGCGTCGATGTAGAAAGCAAACGGATTGTTATAAGCGAGTGAGACGCTGTTTTTTTCAGAACCGGAACGATTCCAGGGCAAAAGGTAAGCAAGCTGCGGGTCTGCCTGTTCCTGGAAAAGCTTTTCCGCTTCCTCCAAAGAAATCGCCTGGTCAGGCTTTTCGAATTTCACCTCGTTCCACGACAAGGAAAATTGATTGACGACCCCTGAGCCGTTTACTGTGATGTCTGCTCCGTTATCCGGGAACAGTACATCATCCACTACGCGGACAAAGCGGAATGTATAGGAAGCATCGGCATTGAGCGGCGTTTTTTGCTTCGGCGTCTCGCGCAGATAGAGGCGAGTTTCGGCAGCTTTGCCCGGATTGTGCTTTTTCAAAAACTGCTCGGCGGCAGTGCGGGCATCTTCATAGGACACTCTTTTGGCGTAAGGCAGGTTGCTGCTGCTTTGATCGTAATAGGAGTAAGAGGTCAACTCGCCAGTGTTGGCATGGATGCTGACGCTGTACGACAGAAGCGTTTGCTCATTTTTCGAGTCCTTTTTTGTCCAGCTGAACGACCACTCCGGGAAGGCGCGCCAGCTGTCAGAGGAGCGAAACGACACGTTTGTCAGTGTGAGTCCGCTGGTCGGAACCACTTTTGCGGCAAGAGTAAGCGCCGCTTCTTTGGACAGCTTTACTTTGCTTGCCGCCGCCAGCAGAGTGCTGTCAGCTGGATTGGCAGCGACTATTTTGCCTGTAGCGGCTGCAGGTGTTTGGGCATATGCTTGTGCTGCGGGCAGCAGCAGGCTTGCTGTCAATACGAATGAGCTGGATCGAATTATCCAAGGCTTCATGAAAATTCCCCCCACGATGTTAATATCATTTGCTTTACAACCTCTGACGAGAGGAAGAGTGGAATCGTTTCATCTGGAAACGAGAAAAAAGAGAGCGCATTTGCGAAAAAGCAAGAAACATAGGAATTTTGTACCAAATGTTAACGGATGAAACTAGAATTGTGAACAACCATCTTATATAATAAGTAGTACTATCCATCCTACAATTGAAAAAGACAGTTTCGACTGTTCCAATGACCGCAACGGGTCATCTGCATGTTTTGAAAATAACCCCGCTCTGTTTTGTGCTTGGCAGGCGATGCAGGGCGGTTTCCACAGAAAAGGGGCTATTGCGTTTTGGAAACCATCATGTACCTCGTTCGTCATGGAGAGACAAAGTGGAATCAGATTCGGCGTATTCAAGGACACAGCGACATCGCTTTGAACGAGCTGGGCATGCGGCAGGCCGAGCTGGTAGCCGGAAGGTTCCGAAGCGAGACGATTCACGCAGTTTATTCCAGTGATTTAAGCCGGGCACGTGACACGGCAGCAAAAATAGCGGAAAACTTCTCGTTTTCCGTCGGGGCGCATCCGACTTTGCGGGAGCGTTGCTACGGACAATGGGAGGGGCTCACTTACGAGGAAATCCGCGAGCGTTTTGAGAGTCAGGATGAGGCTTCGTGTGGAATTGAAACTTTCGAAGACATGCAGCGGCGCGCGGTTGCTGCTCTCAGCGAGCTGGCAGCGAAGCATCCGAATGAAGCGATTGTCGTGGTTTCTCATGGCGGCCTGATCAACAGCTTTTTGCATTACGTAACAGCAGGGGAGCAAGGAACTGGCATCACGCGGATCGACAACACCGGGATATCCGTTTTCCGCTACGTCGATCGCAGGTGGGAAGTGCTCCAGGTAAATGATACTGACCATTTGGAAGCTTGAGAAAATGCTGAGAGAGGGAGTTTCTCGTGTCAAGTAAAATGTTGGGGAAGTTAGAGACGGTCTTTTCCTACACGGCCCATTTTATCTTACAATCTTGGCCGGAAAAGCGCCCAGGCATCCTTTTCTTGACAGATTCCGGGGGCCGCATAATCAACTTCATGGACATGCATGATAGTCAATCTGGAAGCTCTCTGTCCGACGCTGCACGCCATTACATGCAGACACAAGAAGTCTGCGATTATGTATCGGAAGCGTTGAGCACGAAAGAGATTGTCGTCAAGACGAAGAGAGAGAACACGCTGGTCTGCGGAGCTTTTCCGCTGAAGGAGCTGGACGGGAGCGTGCGGGCTGTCATTGGCATGCTCATTCCACAGCGAGAGATCGATTTCGATCTGCGTGCTTACATGCGCGGACTGGAGCCGCTCATCCGCATGGGATACGATGCGTACATCCAGCACGCCACCGGCCAGATTGTCACGGATTTGACCCTGCATGACACCGCGCGGGATTTGCTCGGCAGCTTGACGAGACAAATCAGTCACATCATTTCCAAGGGTCATTGCTCGGCAGTGAAGCTGTCCGAGGACGGGGTGCTGATTCCCCAGGAGATCGTCACCACGCAAGAAGCTGAACCCGGGCAGGCTCACATCCACCAGCTGGTCTCGCGGGTAGGCAATACGCCTGTGACGTCTTCGGTTCTCGACGATCACCGGGTAATCGTCGTTCCGGTGAGCCTCAATGACATCCCGCTCTATGCGCTGTTTATGCACCTGCCGCCCGAGGAAAAGGATTGCGTCTACGATGTGCGGGATATCGCCTTTTTGCAGGAGGTGGCGGAAAAGTCGAGCTGCGCTCTCTGGCGGGCGATCATGTCCGACGATTTGCGCCGTGAAGCCAGCAAAAAAGATTTGTTGTACCAGCTCATGTCCAAAATCCAGGCGTCGATTGATGTCAATGACGTTTTGCACGAAATCGTCACCAGCATTCCCAGCTTGTACCCGTATTTCTCCGTCGAGCTGTTCCTGACGGTAGAGCCGAATGCCACTACGCCCGTCAAGCAGCTGTCATTCCAGGAAGTGGAGCCGTCCACCAGCACAAAAGCGTACCTGGAAGGGCGCTTGATCGCGGAAGAAGTGGGAGAAGGCGATCAGCGGGTGACTGTCATTGCCGCTCCGCTCCTCGGCAAGCAAGGCATCTACGGCGTTTTGCAGGTGACTTCGGAACAGCCGATTTCGTTGAGCCAGCACGAGAAGGACTACATTTCCATTTTGGCAGATACAGCGGGCACTGCGTTCGAGAACGCCCAACTGTATCAGCAATCGCGCAATCTCATTCGTGAACTGCGTCTCATTAATGAAATGGCGCGACAGCTTAATAAAAGTCTTGATTTAAAGGAAATTCTAGATTTTGTCACAGAAATGATGCAGGCGACCTTTGATGCGGAGTTTTGTGCGATTCTCCGCAAACAGCCAGGGGAAGACAAATTCGACGTCCTCTCTTCATCTGTTCCCGCCTTTAACGGCACAGTCGTCAACGCATTGGAAAAGCCGTTTCAGCAAATCATGCAGAGCAAGCAAACGCTGCTTTTGGCTCAGCCAGGGACAGGTCCGCTGCCATTTTCGCTGTTTTCCTGCTGCTCGCTCATGGGAGTTCCGCTCGTCGTTGAGGGTGAGATTAGCGGAGTGCTTTTAGTCGCAGATTCCCGCTATCATTTTTTTAGTTTTGACGACTACAAGCTGCTCGAAATTTTTGGCCAACACGCAAGTCTTGCCATGACCAATGCCGTTTTGCACAATGAGATGGAACGGATGGTCATTACCGACAACTTGACGGGACTTTTCACCAGGCGGTATTTGAATGAGCGAGTCAGGGCTTCGCTTGAAAAAGACAGCTACGGCTCGTTGATTTTGATTGATATCGACTATTTTAAGACGGTTAACGATACGTTTGGTCACCAGGTAGGCGACGAAGTGCTGATCCAGGTGTCCGACCTCATTCGCCACAGCATCAGAGACAGCGATATCGCTGCGCGTTGGGGCGGGGAGGAGCTTGCGGTTTACCTGCCGCGCGTTGACAAAGCGACCGCCCACTCTGTTGCCGAGCGCATCAGGGAATGTGTGGAGCAGGAAACTTCTCCGCGCGTGACCATCTCGTGCGGTCTGGCCAAATGGAACCGGGAGCTGGATGTGAATCTGAGCGTCGAAGCCTTATTCCATCAAGCAGATATCGCGTTGTACGAAGCGAAAAATTCTGGTCGAAACCAAGTTGTTCTCGCCTAGAGCCAAATAAATGGCTCTTTTCTCTTTTTCGGAAAAAAATCGGACAAACTTGAGAGGTAGATGGAGGAATTGGCAATGGACATGCGTGAATGGCACACCAAGGCGACACAAATCACGCCGGATATTTACTGTCTGGAAATCCCGACTCCCTTCAATGTCGGAGCGGTCAACGTCTATCTGGTAAAAGGCGAGAAGCTGACCTTGATCGATGTGGGGCCGAAGACAGACGAGGCATGGCAGGCGCTCACAGAAGGGCTGCAAGCGGCTGGCGTCTCTGTGGAAGAGATTGAGCAGATCGTGCTGACCCATCATCACGTTGACCATTGCGGCCAATTGGAAAAAGTGAGGCAAAAGTCAGGGGCGTTGACACTGGCGCATCCGCAGGCAGCGCCGTACGTCGAGCTGGATGCGGAGTTCATGGATTTTCACGATCAGTTCTTTTTGCAGCTGTACAAAAAAAGCGGCGTGCCAAGCGACAAGCTGATTATCATCGAGAAGTTCCACAAATTGATGACGACTTTTTCCGAGCCAAGCCAGATTGACTTGAAGCTCAAGCATGAACAACAAGTGCCGCATCTTCCGGAATGGCAGGTTCTCTACACGCCGGGGCACAGCCAGAGCCATCTGTCCTTGTACCGGGAGCGGGATCGCACGATGATCGGCGGAGATCACATTATCGGACATATTTCGTCCAATGCCTTTATTGAGCCACCGCGGGATCGTTCGGGTGCGCGTCCGCTGACACTCGTTCAGTACCGGACGGCTTTGCAGATGTGCGCGGACATGGAGATCGAGCAGGTGCTGGCGGGTCATGGCGAGATCGTCCGGAACCACCGCGAGCTGATTTCCTCTCGCCTGCAAAAAAACTGGAGCCGGACCGACACATTGCGCAGCCTGCTTGCTGACAAGGAATTGACAGCGTATGAACTGACGACGCTGCTGTTTCCGGCTATTTATGAAAAAGAGCTGCCGCTGACGCTTTCCGAGACGCTCGGGCATATCGATTTGCTGATGATCTTGCATCAGATCGAGGTGCGCGAACAAGACGGGGTCTTGTACTATCACCTGTAGCCTGACGGATTCCTGGCATTGGCGAAACAAGCAGAATAAGCCTATTCCTCCCCGGAAACGATAAAAGGGACAATTACCCTGCAACCACCTGGAAGTGGCATAATCCGGGGTAGCCGAGGGAGGAACCAGATGCGCAAGTATTGGACCATGTGCCTTTTGACCATCGCGTGCACCGCTTTGACAGGCTGTAATCAAATGGGCGTCAAGCAAGACCCCCATTCAGCTTTTGAACAGGTGCGCGATCAGTTTGCGGCGCAGAACTCGTACGCGTTTTACGGAAGGACAAAGCTTTTGACAGCGAACAGCGCCAATGCCAACATGGTGAACTTCTCCGGGCGAAAAGACGGGGAAGCGGTGTATATGAACGTGAAGTTTTCCGTTCCAGAACAGCAGCGAGTGGAGACTTTGTCGTTGCTCTCCGAAGGAAGCGAGCTGTACGCCAAACAAGGCCAGGAAGAAAAATGGAAGCCTGTCCCGGGCGAAGGAGTTGCTTTGCGGCAGGAGATGAACAACTGGAGTCCGCCATTTTGCTTTCAGCAAATGGACGAGCTGAAAAAAAGCGTCCGCCAGCTGCCCGATGAAAATCCGCAGGACGATCTCGAAGCAATCGGTGTGACGCTGGATTCGCTCAAATTGAAAGAATGGCTGGCTGCGCAAATGCAGGAACAAGCCGGGGCTGGCTCGCGGATTCAGTCCGCAGCGGGCCCTTTCGCCTCCCACAAGCCAAGGGTCAAGCTGGCGATGCAGCTGTCAGACGGAAACTGGGCGAGAGCGGCTGCGCCTGGGGCTGGTGTCTCGATTCAGGCGAAACAAGCACAGGCGCAGGACGTGAAGGCGATGGTCGATCAGATGGATGTGGAAGCGGAGTACACGATTTACTACAACAAGAAGACGATGCTGCCTACCAACATGACGATGTCGATTCGCTCCGCATACGATTTGAACGACCAGCGGGTAAAAGAGCACTCCCAGGTAGAAACGTATTTGCAAAATTACGGTCGGGCCAAGCCGGTGCCAACTGCGGCAGAAGGCGGCAAATAAGCAGCAGAAGAAAGAGACGCTCACCTTCCATGTCTGCGGGCAAGGGAGCGTCTTTTTTTCTGTGAGTCGTGAGGCAGCTTTTTCCAGAAATGCCCGCACGTCTGCAAAAGCGAGGTGTTTGCGGCTGCTTTGACTGTCTGAATAAAGCCTGTTGCCCCCGTCTGGTACACGGTGCAATTTTCCAATCGGAGAAGTAACGCTTTCGGGTTGTTGTCCGTCTTTATTGTTTGCGAGGAGCCGGGCCGGATTGTTCCCCGCTTTTTTCGCAGACGGTCTTTATTCCTAGGAGGAATAGTGGAAAACTTTGTCGAACTTACAACAGGTCTATCTTTTTGCGTCGAATCATCCGTACAATAGAAAAGATGTCCGTTGAAAATCGAGTGTCTACTGCGACCGCTACTCTTTTGGCTATGGTCGCTTTCCGGTTTTGCCACAGCCGGGGTGTAAAGGGGATGAAATTCAGCGATGGATCAGACGAAAATGCGTATTTTGTCCGCAGCCGCCAAACTGTTTGACACGTATGGCTACAAAGGGACATCCGTTAGACAAATCGCTGCCGAGGCACAAGTAAATTCCGCGTTGATTTCTTATCACTTCCAGGGCAAGCAGGGAGTGCTGGAGACCTTGATCGCTTCCTACTTCGAGACGCTGTTTCGTTTATTGGAGGAGCAGGAAACGATGCAGGAGCACGTCTCTGCCATTCAACGACTTGAACAGGTGATTCAGCTGTATTTGCGTTTTCAGATGGAACACGCGCCGATCACGAGGCTGATTCATCGGGAACTGAGTGTCGAGTCGATGCTTGCCCGTGAAGTGATGACACTTTACATGAGCCGCTGGAAGCACGGCCTTTCGAGGGTGCTGGAAGGCGGAGTCGCAGCGGGTGATTTTTTGCCCGTATCCATTGATCGTATAGTGCTGGCCGTAAGCAGCCAGATGATATATCCGTTTTTACAACCGCAGATGGTTCGGCAGGTTTATGACCTGGAGCCGTTTTCCGAGGAGTTCGCCAGGTGGCTGCAAGATTCCATCATGCGTTTTTTGCATGGGATTTTGCTGCCGGCATAAGGTGCGCCCTCTCCCATGAATTTACTTTTTAAGGGGATGTTTGACAAGTGAAACGAAAACTGTTCCTGCTCTGTCTGGCAGGCATGTTGCTATATACGAATCCGGCTTACGCCACGCCTTTTCCTGACAAAAAAGAGGAAGTTGTGCAGGACGCCGACAACTACTTGAAAAAAGAAGAGAAGGCGAACTTTGCGAAGTCGATGCAAAATCTGCCTGGCAGCTACAAAGTTGTCGTAGTGGAAAGCACAGCACCGGAAGCAGAATCCCCTGACATGTACGCGCAGAAGCTGTTTGACAATTACAATTTGGCTGATGACGCCATGATGGTCGTCCTGGACTACAACACCGAACAGCTCGGGATGTATGCAGGGCCAGCCTTGCAGGCCAAAGGCGCATCGATGGAAATGCTGCATGAAAAAATGACGTCGTACTACGAACCATTCCGCAATCAGAAGCAGTATTTGAACGGCATTCAGACTTTGATCGGGGAAGTAAACCGGGAACTGAGCCGCATCTCGGACAAGCAGGCTGCCGCTCCTGCGGGTGCAACCGATGCGAAAGCACAGGAACAGACGGAGGAAAAAGACGGACTTGGCGGCATCCCGTGGTGGATTTACGCGATCGGAGCTGTCTTTGCGGCTTTGTCAATCGGACTGGTCTACGCCATGATTCGTCGCCGCGCGATCTTTAAATTAGTCGACGACGTAGAAGATTGGAAGGATGAGCTGATAGAGAAAATCAATGTCATCGAAGTGGAAAAGCCGCTGCGCCGCTCCAGCGGAATGACAGAGGTGCGCTATCACCACCTGGCAGACAAAAAGGAAAACTTGCTGCGCATCCGCATCCCCGATGTGGAGATGATGATTCTCGATGCGGAAGAAGCGTGCGACCGCTTCCGGTTTTCGCTGGCGCTCGGCATGCTCGATGAAGCGCGCGAGACGCTGAACCAGATCGAGGATGAACTGAACGAGCTGAAGGAAGACACCTCAAAAGTCGCGATTACCAAACAGGAGAACAAAGTTGTCATCCCGGAAATCGGCAAGCAAGTGGAGCAGATGGAGCGCCGCTTGTCCGATTTGCGTTTGGAATACGGCCTGTCGTTTCACGAGCTGAAAGCATCGCTGGATGAGGTCGAGACGATGCGAAGCCTGGTGAAAACGGCGCGGGCGGCAGGCGACGATATCGCTGCCTACGATACGACGATCAAGGCACAGCAGCTGCTGGAACGCGTAGGGCAGACGATGGAGCAACTCCCGACGTTGGTGCATCGCGTGAAAAAGGCGATGCCGGAGGAGTTCAAGCAGCTGGAGGACGGAATCAGCCAAGCGACTCGCGACGGCTTTGACTTGAAGCAGGACGCGCTGGATAAGGCGCTGCTGCAGGCAAAGCAATTGCTTTCGTCCGCGAAAAGCGCACTGGAAGAAGGCAATTTGGAGATGGTCTTGACTCACTCCAAAGCTTTCGATGTGTTGCTGGACGCTACTTATCAAGGAATTGAAGAAGGAGTAATGGCCAAGCACGAGGCTGCTGCGGCTTCCGCTTCCGCACAGGTTCTGGAGCAGCCGCTTGCAGATGAGTGGAGCGAGAGCGAGGAAGAAGCAGCCGGAAGAGAGCATGCCCCTGCGACTGACAAAGAACGCGAAGTCAGCGATGCAGAAGTGGCAGCGATCATCGAGCAGGCTGCACAAGTATGGAATCAGGCGAGCAAAGACGAGCATGCGCCTGTGATCCACAAGCCAGAGCCAAAAGAGTTCGTGCATGAAGCGCCAAAAGCGGCAGTGTACGATCAGGAGCAAGCTGACGAGACTTTTGCGGAAGCGGCGCCGATGATTGCAACTGCAACACGCGACCAGTTGAGCGAAGCGGAACGGGCTGTGCTGCTGCAAGCACTCAAGAAGCCTGCCAACTCGGAAAAAGCGACTTCGGTTCATGCTCCGCCGACCAAGCCGAGCCGTGACGTCGAGGAAGAGACGGAGTACGAGCTGGTGATCCCGAAAACCCAGGCTGAGCCGCAGCCAGTCTATGAAGAGGAAGTCCAGGAGCAAGCTTATTTGCTGATCGAGACAGAGGACGATGCTCTCGACGAGCTGGAGCGGATTTCGAGTACATTAGTTCGTGTACGCCAGCAAATCAAGCGAAGCTACCTGCCTGGCATTCCCGATCATTTGAAGTACATGTTTGAAGAAGTCGTGCAAACTTTGGGCCGGATCAAGATGATCATGGAGCAGTATCGTTACGATTTGGAGGAAGTGGCGATTTTGGTTCAGGATGCGCACGAGCTGGTCGTAGAGACAGAGCGAATGGCGGAGCAAATTATTTCGACTTGCCAGCTGGCGGAAGGAGCTATCCAGTACACCAACCGCTACCGCCGCCAAAACAGGCATGTCAACGAACTGCTGACAAAAGCGGAGCAATCATTCCGACAGCTCGCTTTCGCGGAAGCATACCAACTGGCGGAGGAAGCGCGTCTTGTCATCGAAGGCGCTCCAGCCGAGGAAGACAATCGCTGGCTTTTGCGCAGAAAGAAAAAGGGGTGAGCCACCGATGAAGCTCCTTCCCTTTTTCCTGATGGCCGCAGGGGTGCTTGTCATGCTTCAGCCCCGAACGAAAAGATGGCAAAGTCGGATGAACCACTATTTCCGGGGCAATGAAAAGCGGGTGAAGCAAAGGGCGAACACATTCTTTTTGCTCGGCCTGGCCTTTGTTTTAGCAGGCTTTGCCTACTTGTTCCGGATGGCAGCCTAACCTAGCATTTTCCATAAAAAACACCTGATCGCAGGCGGAATGCGCTCGGGACTGACCCCGTAATGTGAGACAAATCAAAACACCTTCAAGAGAACCTGACCATGTCGTAAGATATGGGGACAACCTTGGAGGTGTTTTTGCGTTGGCAACTAGAGTTAGTTATCCCGTAGAAATTAAAATGAAAGCAATTGAAATGCGTCTTGCAGGTGTCACCAAAAAGCAGATCATGCAGGAACTAAATATTAAAAATAAGACCCAAATTCAACAGTGGATGCGCTGGTATCAGAGCGGAGACATTCATCGTCTCCAACAGCCTGTAGGAAAGCAATATAGTTATGGAAAAGGGCCGATGTACGATTCTGAACTGGAACAAGTCAAAGCAGAGAATCGTTTTCTTAAACAACAACTGGACGTTCTAAAAAAGTTAGAGGAGTGGGAAAGGAGGTGTCACCAGAAGTAATCGTTCCTTGGATGGAGTCCATTCGTGGGCAAGTAAGCGTGAGCCAAGCTTGCGCGTGGCTTGGTATCCCTCGTTCTACCTACTACCGTTGGAAAGCTGCATACGCGAAAAGAAACGAGGATTTAGTTGTGGAAAAGATTCGGCAACTCTGTATTCAACATAAGTTCCGTTATGGGTACAGAAAGATTACAGCACTGATGCGAGCTGAGATGTCAATTAATCATAAACGAATACAACGTATCATGCAGCGTGAACAACTACAATGCCGAGTGAGGATGAAGAAACGAAAGACAACAGGACAACCTTCTTATGTAGCAGATCATCTCCTGCTGCGACAATTTCAAGCAAGTACCCCCATGCAGAAATTAGTGACCGACATTACTTATTTACCTTACGGAAGTAAACTTTTATATTTATCGAGCATCATGGACTTGTACAATGGTGAGATTGTGGCATACAGTATTTCTGACAAACAAGACACATCGCTTGTCCTCGATACGCTATATCAACTGCCAGACCAACCTGGAATGATGCTACATAGCGATCAGGGCAGCGTGTATACGTCTCAGGCGTATCAAGCAGCAGTTAAGGGAAAAGGCATTACCATGAGCATGTCCCGTAAGGGTACGCCCGCTGATAATGCCCCCATCGAGTCGTTTCATTCCACACTAAAGTCTGAAACGTTCTATCTCGATAATTTTATCTGTACGACGACGGCCATCGTTGTGCAGATTATCCAAAGCTACATTCATTACTATAACTCAATTCGCATTCAAACGAAACTAAACAACCAGTCACCGATTCAATTTCGGCAACTGGCTGCTTAAATAGCTAAGGTGTTTTGATCCCTGTCCTACGGACGGGGGTCAGTCCCCTCCGTACGCGACAGGTGTTTTTTTGTGCAAAAAAAAGAAGCATCGCTCACGAGGGCGATGCTCCATCTAGGGAAGATAAAGGGAGTAAAGGTCTGATAACCAGCACCTTACAACTAGGGGGGAGTAAGGTGCTGATCACTCTTTCGCAAAAAAGAGTACCTGCTTGCTAGTTTCCCCGATTTGTCTTCCCCTAAACGTTATTCTCGCAAAAAAATTCCAAAGCTTCTTCCGCACTGTGCGTACCTGCGGAATGTCCCGATGAAAAGGCGATAGTAATGTTGTAGCCTCCGGTATGGGCGTGAACATCCATGACTTCCCCAGCGAAGTACAAGCCATCCATCAGCTTCGAACGCATCGTCCGCGGGTCGATTTCCTTGACGCTGACTCCGCCGCCCGTAATGAAAGCTTCTTCTAAGGAAAGCGTACCTGTGATTGTCAGTGGAAATGCTTTGATGATGCCGGCAAAGCTTGCCCAATCTTGTTTTTTCATATGGCTGTACGTCGTGTCTTCCGAGATGCCGGAAAGCGACAGCAGCAAGGGGATAATCCGTTCAGGCAAGTAGCCTTTCAGCACGTTTTTGACCGCTTTTTTCGGTTGCTCCTCCAAAAGCTGCCAGCTTTCCGCGTTGATCTCGTCTTTGCTTTTCGCTGGCATCAGATCGAGCGTGAGCGACAGCGGGATCGCGCCGAATTTGTGTTGGCTGGTAGAAACATAGTGTCCCATCCGCAGTGAGGCTGGTCCAGACAGCCCGAAATGGGTAAAAATCATGTCGCCTTCCTGCGTGTTGATCTTTTTGCCGTTCGGGGCGTACAACGTCATCGTCACATCGCGCAGAGACAGTCCTTGAAGCGTTTTGTCGCGAATGAACGAATCGTTTGCGGTCAGCGGCACTTCTGTAGGATACAAGTCCGTCACCGTATGTCCGGCAGCCTTGGCCCAGGCGTATCCGTCTCCCGTCGAGCCTGTCTGAGGAACCGAGCAGCCGCCTACCGCGATAATGACGCAAGGGGCTGAGAGCTTTTCGCCCGTTTGCAGCAAGATGCCAGTCGTTCTGCCGTTTTCATAGAGCACTTCCTGGACGGGAGAGTTCAGCCGGATGGTGACATTTTGCCGCTTTAAAAGGTCAATGAGCGCCTGCGCTACAGTAACCGCCTTGTCCGTCACAGGAAACATTCGCCCGCGATCTTCTTCCTTCAGGGCGACTCCCAAGCCCTCGAAAAATTGCATGATTTCCCGATTGCCGAATTGCGTCAGAGCGCTATACATAAAACGGCCATTGCCTGGCATTTGCTTGATCAGCTCGTCCTGTTCCTTGGCGTTGGTGACATTGCAGCGGCCGCCGCCAGAAATGATCAGCTTGCGCCCGAGCTTCCCGCCTTTTTCTACCAGGCAGACACGCGCTCCCTGACTCGAAGCCGCAACAGCGGACATCAGCCCGGAAGGCCCGCCGCCGATAATGATGACATCAAAATCGTACTGTGATCGATTCATTTCGTTTTCGTCCTTAGTTATGGTGTAGGGTGAGGCATCCCCCATTTTACCACAACACCTGCTCTCTCGCCCAAAAGAGAGCGAAGGGAACCGCGGGCGTCAAAGGGGGATGCCTGTGCGTCAGGCGAGAATGTCTGCGAGCGGCTTTTTCGTAAGCACGTAGCGGACGATTGTCTCATCGCGGACGATATCCGTCACCATGTATCCTTTGGCAAAATACGTCGTGAGCAACTCGCCGGTTTGCTTGCGCCAAAGAGCGGCTACACTCATGTCTGCCTGCTTCACCTGCTGGAAGAAGGCAGGGACGGGCAAGAGCAGGACAGACTCTTCCCGATCGGTCGCCAGAGCAACAGGGGTCGGGATGCCATCCGTGATCTCATAGTGCAAAATATTTGGAGCGCCGTCATAAGACAGTCGCGGTGCTCCGTTTGCTTGGCGGGCTTCTACCCGTCCGCTGTCGATGAACCATTCCACGAGAAAACGGTCGGTCGGCAAGCCGCGGTTGAAGTCGTCATCGAGGTCGCCGTAGCAATTGGGCAAGTACGTGCGGACGATCCCGCCGAGCTTGACGATGTTCAGCACGCCATTCACTGTTTCCAGCGGATCGTACGTCCAGGTAATCTTGGAATGGCCCATCGCTTTTGCTTCGTCCTTTTGCAGCCACTTCATCTGCACGCCAAGTCCCTGCTTGCGGTATTCGGGCAAAAAGCCCAGCATGTGCGAACAGAGATGCGTCTCCCCGTTGGTGTAGCCTGGGAAGCTGTATAAAAACCCGATCATTTCGTCTCCGTCAAACGCCCCGAGAAACAGTCCGCCAAATTTGTGCATGGTCAGCGTCATGTGGTACGGAATGGCAGAAGCAGGGTCCCATATTTTCCCTTCCATCGCTTCCAACTGCTCAATTTCGCTCGTTTCCGTCAATCTTCGCAACGTGATCGCCATTTCTTTTTTCCCCCTATCCAATTCGTATTTTTACTTCATTCGGACAGAAGGCGGCACATTCCTGCTTGTGAACGGTTGCATCCAAAATCAGCCTCACGGATAATAGGAGAGATAGACAAACATCCGACAAGGGATGACAGGAGGCTTGACCACAATGGAAAACGACTTTCAACTGGAGCTGTGGAAACGGCTGACCCAAGCGCCGGGAGCACCCGGCTTCGAAGGTCCGGTTCGCGATATCATGCGGGAATACTTGGGTACATATACAAACGAGTTCGTATACGATAACCTCGGCAGTATGCTCGGCGTGATGCGCGGGGATGAAAACGGTCCGAAAATCATGGTGGCCGGACATATGGATGAAGTAGGGTTCATGGTGACGCGCATTTCGGAAAAAGGCTTTATTTCGTTTCAGACGTTGGGAGGCTGGTGGGGACAAGTCCTGCTCGCCCAGCGCGTTCAAATCATAACGGAAAAAGGCGCGGTGGAAGGCGTAATCAGCTCGATTCCTCCGCACGTGCTCAGTGAAGATCAGCGCAATCGCCCGATGGACATTCGCAATATGTACATCGATATCGGAGTCGATACGCGGGAAGAAGCCGAGCAGGCAGGCGTGCGTCCGGGTCAGCAGATCGTTCCGGTTTGCCCGCTCCAGGTCATGACCAACCCGCGCCGCGTCATGGCGAAAGCGTGGGACAATCGCTACGGGTGCAGCTTGGCTGTTGAGCTGGCAAAAGAACTGCATGAGCGCCCCGGACATCCGAACGTGGTGTATGTGGGAGCAACTGTTCAGGAAGAGCTGTCTGGCGGGCGCGGAGCGAAAACCGCAGCAGCCGTTATCGAGCCGGATTTGTTCCTCGCATTGGATGCCAGCCCGGCGACCGATATTCCCGGCGTGAAAGACGAAGGCGGAAAACTGGGCGGCGGCCTGCTGATGCGGATTTACGATCCGATGTACATGATGCCGCTCGGCTTGCGGGAACTGTTGATTTCCACATGCGAGCAGGAAAACATCCCGTACCAGATTTACATTGCCAAAGGTTATACAGACGCAGGGGTCGTGCAGCATCACGGAAAAGGAGTGCCGTCCGCCGTCATCGGAATCCCTTCCCGCTACATTCACAGCCATGCTTCGATCATCGATCGGGAAGACTACGAAGCGGCCAAGCGTCTCTTGTTCGCGATCGTGCGCAAGCTGGATCGGGCGACCTTTGAAGCGATTTTGCCGAGATAACGAGGGGAGGTGGCGCTTTTGAACGCAATTATTTTGTATACGAAGCGCCAAGGTCAGGCGACGTCTTACGAATTTAATGTTTTTGACAACCAGTTCGCAACGGAAAATCTCGCTGTCCGCAAAGTGCTGATGTCCATGCTGGAGTCCGTCCGCGACCGACTGACCGATTTGGAAGTGGAGTACAACGACAGCATGCTGGCAGAAAAGCTGGGAGCGAAGCGGGCGGGGGAAACTTTGCGCTTCCTCGGGGCGACGAGAGAGAACAGCAAGGAACATCTCAGCAACGGAATCGTCGTCAGCCGTTCTTTTCAAGCGCCGATGACTCCCGAGCGCTACGCGTATTTTTACGAACTGACAGACATCGCCCAGCTATCGCATTACCGCCTGAAGGAAGGCGACGAAGACCGAATCGTGTTTTACTTCACACGCTATTTGCAGCTGATTGCCCCTGACGAACAGGCAAGCCAAAGCTTTTTGCAAAAGCTCGCGGAGTGCTCCCTGCCGTACAAGCTTGTGCCCATCAGTTGAACGAGACGGTGACGAGCCAAGCAAAACGGTCATGACTGTTTTGTTGACGCAAGCGGTTACATCCGATTTCATGAAAAAAGCCATTTCCTCTGCATCGGGGAAATGGCTTTTTCGTGCAGAAACAAAGCGGGAAGCTCTCAAGTAGAAGGGCGATTCGGCCCTTCCAGCTTTTTGTCTCCGTAGCCAGGGGCATCGTTTTGCACTGATTTGGGCTGACGATTGCGTTCCGCATCTTGCCCGTTTTGCTGCTGCTGCTGATTTTTTGACTGAGTCATTTTACGTCGCACCTTCCTTTCTTTTCGTGCTGGACTCGTTGGTCTGCGCCGGATTTTTGTAGCGCGGGATGGCATAGACGGCAAACAACCCGAGCAGCGCCGCCAGAAACAAGGTGACGATGCCGTAAGCTATCCACGGACTTCGGCTCGCCACTCCGCCGAGTTTTTCGACCATGGCGCCGCCAAGACTTGTCCCGATTGCAGTTCCTACCCCGGAGACAAAGTTGGAGAAGCCGAAGTACGCTCCCAGCCACTCTTCTTTGGCAAAATGGGTAACGAGCGAATCCTGGACGGGCATGAACAGCATTTCGCCGAGGATAAACAGGACGGCCGCGGCACTGAGCGTGGCAAAGTGATTGGCCCAGCCCATCGCGGTCAGTCCGGCCCCGAGCAAGGTCGTTCCGATGGCGAGTGCGATATACGGGTTGATCCGCTGCAGAATAAAGCGTGAGATAAAGCCTTGCAGCAAAACGACACAGAGCGAGTTGATCGTCCAGACAAGGCCGATGAGCGTTGCGGAATGCAGTACATGCTCGCCGCGCAAAGGCAGGATCATGGTGAACTGCGCGTACAGCGCCCACATCAGCAAGGTAATTCCCGAGAACAGCAGGAAGCTGCGGTGCTTCAAAATATGCCGATATTCCGAGATCGGCGTGCGACGACAGTCAGGGCCGACACAGCGGTCATCCGGCAAGGAAAAGAACGTCAAAGCAGCGAGCAGGCCAAAAACGATGGCGGAGACGATAAACGGCTGCTGATGAATCGCCGTCATCCACGTAATCACCAGACCTGCTACGATAATCCCGCTGTGGGCGAGAATGCCCCGCCAGGAAAAGGCTGTCGTCCGCTGCGCTTCCGCCACTTCATCGGCAATCATCGCTTTGATCGTGGGGGCCAACAGTCCGAGCCCCAGCCCGTTCACCGTCGAAAACAACAGGAAAAACCCGTAATTCGCACTGTAATGGTAGCCGAGCATGGCACTGCCCTGAAGCAAGGCTCCCAAAGCGATGATCGCCCGTCTACCCCACCGATCCGACATCGGCCCCCCGATCAGGCTGCCGATTTGATAGGCGATGCTGCCTGCCCCGAGAATGAAGCCCACCTGAGCCAGATGTAAGAGCCGCACCTTTTGCAAAAAAATCGGAAACACCGGGATGACCAAATACGAAGCCATGTGCATGAAAAAAACGAGCAGCAGCAAGATCAAATAAGGCTTGTTGCGCCAGAGTGCTCCCTGTGAGGCTGTCATAATCGCCTCCTCTAGTTGTTCAACATCCTTTCTAGTATGAGTGGAAAAGGTTTGTCTCTATGCAACAAAAATGGGCGAGCGTACAAATGTGCACGCGAGGCAGGCGGGTGTCCAATCCAACATTCATCCCGATACATATACCTATAGAGAAAAGGTGCCATGGGCGGTATGCCAGGTGCAATGGTTCGAGCTAGTGTGAAGGGGGGATCTCGCATGAAAGGTTTTGGTTTTTTTAACCAAGATGGCTTTGAAGTGGTGATCTGGATTATCGTGATCATCTTTCTCCTCTCCATATTCTTTGACGAAGGGATAGATTGAGATGAGCGCATATCGGCCAGTTCGCCGCCTGAACAATCACTACCGCTCCAATCAAGGCTTCAAAGCATGGATCAAGGCCAATGAGCAATGGTTCAAAGAAAATCCGGAAGTGTTCAAACAAGTGTTGAGCAATCCGAATATGGTCAATTTGTTTATGGATCTTATGGTGATGAACTCCCCGCGCATCCAAAAACGTCTGCGCAGATGGGGCAGGAACAAGCCATGAGTACCAGTGGCATGCTGCCGACATAAGCATGCCTTCTTTTTTTGGCGTTTGGCAGAGGGCATGCCGTGGCAAGAGAACAGATGACAGGGGCGGGAAGGCTTTTCGATCATAAAAACCAGACAAGCCGCGTAGGGATAAGCATACGTCATGCAGTCGGGAGGATGGGGGATCAGCATGGCACAAGTCATTTTGACGTTTTTTGTAGCCTATGGCATTGTCGTGGGAGGAGCCTTGTGCGGAGGATTGGGTGCGTTTTTGACAGAAAAGCCTCCGTTGTTTTCGATGGTACAACTGGCAGACCAACTGAAAATATGGGGGCTGGTCGGCGCTTTGGGCGGCACCTTCGACTCCTTTTTGCAAATTGAAAAAATATTGATGGGCAACTTCTCGCCCGTATTCAAGCAGCTTGTCATGATCGTCGTGGCTTTTTTGGGCGCTCATATCGGAACGATTTGCGTGCACTGGCTCGTGCAGGTGCGCTCATGATGGTCATCTTCTGGAAACGCTACCTCGCGCTTCTGCTCATCGGCTGTCTTTTGGGCGGCACCGTGATTTTGTTCGTGTACGGGCGCGAGATGGAACAAATGATGCTGGTGCGCAAAAGCCTGGAGCTGCAAAACAAAAAGCTGTACGAAGAAAACCAGGAGCTGAAGCAAAACCAGCGCGTCTACCGCAAAAACCAGGATCAGGTGATCGAGGAGGTTCGCGCTTTTGTGCTGACGGCTGATCAGAAGCAGCCTTTGCATGCCACGATTGTCGTACAAGTCGTCGATATGGTGGAAAAAGACTTCGCTTCGCTCAAAGGCAAAAAAGCGGAGCAGGTCGCAGAAGTTCACCAGGTTCTGCATGAGATGCTGCGCCGCAGGGAGTACGTCCTGTCGGATCGCACGATGGTCGAAGTGCGAATCAAGACGGTCTTCATCGCGCGGACGCTGCAAGTCTTCGTCACGGCAGAGGTCATATCGGATGATGTTTGGCAAAAGGTTGCGCGAAACTTTCTTTTTCTTCCCTCGTATATTTCTACATAGATACCTGAAGGCAGATCGATCAAGGTCTGGGGTCAACGCAAAGGAGAGGCGAGTACATGTCCATGTTCAAGAAGTTGCTGGCGAGTGTTGGAATTGGAGCTGCGAAAGTAGATACCCGTTTGGAGGAGGAGTCGCTCGTTCCCGGGGATCTCGTAAAAGGCGAGGTGCATCTTACAGGAGGAGATGTAGCACAGGAAATCGACGAAATCTACATGTACGTTGTTACCCACTATGAACGAGAAGTGAACGACAACAAGGTGAAAGAAGAATGCACCCTGGTCAAATACCGTTTGACCGAGCGCGTGTACCTGCAGCCAAAAGAGAGCAAAGTCCTTCCTTTTGCTTTCCCGCTTCCTTATGAAACCCCGCTGACAATGGGGCGCCAGCCTGTTTATTTGCGAACCGGACTGGATATCAAAAATGCGATTGATCCTGGCGATTCCGATTTCATCGAAGTGCGTCCGCATCCGTTGATGACAAAAGTGCTGGATGCTGTTTCTTCCCTTGGCTTCCAACTGTACAAAGTAGATTGCGAGTACAATCGCCATCTGGGCAAATCGTATCCGTTTGTGCAAGAGTTCGAGTTTCGTCCGACCGGGCCGTATCGCAGCCGTCTGGAAGAGTTGGAGGCAATCTTCTACTTGCGCGAGGGAGAGCTGGAAGTGTTGCTGGAGCTAGACAAGCGTGCGCGCGGCTTCCTGGGCGCTTTTGAAGAAGCGTTTAACCTCGACGAGCGCTACGTGCGCTTCCGACTGCATGACGAAGATTTGAACAGACCGACACACGTGATTGCGGATGCGATCGAGCAACTGATCAAAAAACAGCTGCGCTAAGAGTTAAGAGCCAAGCGAGTGCGAAAAAGAAAAGAAGGCTGTCTGGGAGAAAACCAGGCAGCCTTTTTGTATGGGCGAAAAAGCGAGCAAATTAGTCGTCTGCGCCGACGATCGTCAACAGGACGAACAACACAAGAATCAAAGACAACCCGTTAAAGCCTCCGTTAAACAGCCCCATTTGAAATCCTCCCGTAATCCGTGACGTGATGTTTGTTCCCTATATAGAATAGTCGCCGACAGGGGCAAACGTGTTCAGGCAAACACCCATTTTTCGGGCGAAAAACCGATTGCATGAGGTGTCTTTCTAATTTTTTGATTTGCATGTATGGGGCTGGATTTTTCTGACAATACTGTGAGCATGAAGAAATCCAAGGAGGATATTATTATGAATTTGTTGGAAAAAACGAGAAAAATCAATGTCATGCTGCAAAAAACAATGGGAGGCAGCGGTGTCGGCTTTCAAGACCTCGCCAAGCTTTTGTCCGAAGTCATCTCGGCCAATGTGTACATCATTACGGCTGACGGCTCGATTCTCGGCAGCGGAATGAATCAGGAAATTTCCCTGAATGAAGAAGGGCAGACCCACCTGCAAAGCGGAGTACACCAGAAGCTGCTGGAAGTGACGCAAACGTTGGCGAACGAGTCGATTCAAAGCCCGTACAGCTTTGTGCCAAAAGAGCTGGGCAGCTTGTTCCCGCAAATGATGACGACGATCGTCCCGATTAACGCGGGCGGAAGCCGACTGGGCACACTCGTGTTGCTCCGCGCTTACGGCGAGTTCGAGACAGAAGATTTGATTTTGGGCGAGATCGGCGCCACGGTTATCGGGATGAAAATTGTCCGTCAGCGCACGGAGCAGATTGAAAATGAAGTGCGGGACAAAACGTTTGCCAAAATTGCATTGTCCTCCCTTTCCTACAGTGAACAGATTGCCATCGAGAAAATCATGGAGCAGCTCGACGCGCGCGAAGGCTTGCTCGTAGCAAGCCAGCTGGCGGATCAGGCGGGGCTTACGCGCTCTGTCATCGTCAACGCGCTGCGCAAGCTGGCCAGCGCTGGCGTGCTCGAATCCCGCTCGCTCGGCATGAAAGGGACATACATCAAAGTGCTGAATGACAAGTTCCCGTCTGAATTGGCCAAGTGGAAAACATCGTAATTCAATCGGTGCAGACAAAAGGCTCTCCTTTTTGCAGGAGGGTCTTTTGGCGTTTGTTTTGCAGTTCAACGAGTACAATCCAGCTTGACAAAATTTCATGAATTAATCATTGATTCGTGATTTTTTTGCCGATATAATTTGCGAAAAGGAATAACTTCAAAAAATTCTAAATTTAAAGTTTAAACTTCAAAATGGAAAATGACTGAGGAGGAGATCGGATTGAAAGTGGCAATTGGTGGCGTCGTGCACGAAACGAACACATTTTCCAACGTTCCTTCTACGCTAGACCTGTTTCAAAGCTGGGAGTGGGATCACGGAGAGGTCATCCTTTCACGCAACCGCAAAGTCCGAAACTTCCTCGGCGGAATGGTCGACCGGGCGGAGGAGCTGGGGATTGAACTTTTGCCGACTTTCTCCACGTTCGCCTATCCGGCTGGCACGATCACGCATGAGACGTACGAGCGGATGAAAAACGAGCTGCTGGAAGGGCTGCGGCTGGCGAAGGATGCGGATGCGATCTGTCTCGCGCTTCACGGAGCGGGCGTTGCAGAAGGCGTCGACGATCTGGAAGGCGATCTGCTCGCGGCCGTTCGCGGCGTGGTCGGCTACGACATTCCGCTGGTCGTGACGCTCGACTTGCATGCCAACATGACTCCGAAGATGGTCGAGGAGGCGGACGCGCTGCTCGGCGTTCACCTGTATCCGCACGTTGACTGCTATGAGCGCGGCCTGGAGGCGATTGACGTCGCCAGCAAAATGGTCGCAGGCGAGTGGAAGCCGACGATGCATCTCACCCGGTTGCCGCTTTTGATCCCTACCTCTGCTACCCACCATTTTCCGGCGAACGAAATCAACGAGGCATGCTGGGCTTGGGAAAAGGAAGAGAACGTGATCGACTGCGCCTTTTTTCACGGTTTCCCGTACACGGACATTCCGGAGCTGGGAGTGGCGGTTTTGACGGTCACGAACAACGACAGCGAGCTTGCCCGCAAAGTGAGCGAGGATGTAGCGAAGCTCGTTTGGCGACACAGGGATGACTTCGAGCTGATCATGCCGACTCCTGCGGAAGGAATCGCGCAAGCACTCGCTACAGAAGGAATGCTGATTGTCATCAACGAGACATCGGACAACCCGGGCGGAGGAACTCCCGGCGACGGGACGCATCTGTTGCGGGCCATGCTCGACGCGCAGTTGACCAACGCCTGCTTCGGCTACATGTACGATCCAGAAGTGGTGCAACAAGCATTTGCAGCGGGAGTCGGGGCCACGCTGGAGATTAGCCTAGGCGGGAAAACCGACCATCTGCACGGCGAGCCGCTTGAAGTAACCGCGTACGTCAAAGCGTTGACCGATGGCAAGTTTGTCGCCACGACGCCGATGGGCCAAGGAGCGCGTATCGACTACGGCAAATCTGTCCGCTTGCAAATCGGCGGTGTCGATGTGCTCGTCTGCTCGGTCAAATCGCAGGTGCTCGACGAACAAATTTTTCAGCTGCACGGCATTGATGTCACGCGCTACAAGATCGTTGCCCTCAAGTCGAGTACGCACTTCCGGGCCGCCTTTGAACCGATCAGCGCCAAAGTCATCACGGTTGATTCACCCGGCCTGACGACGCTGAACTTCCGGTTTTTCCAATACAAACGGGCAAATCGCCCACTTTATCCGCTAGACCCGATCACAGATCCGACCCTACCACAACTGACAAGGAAGTAGAAGAAGATGGAAAACGTACAGGAGCGCATTCGCAAACATTATCCGGAATTGACAAACCAGCAAAAGCTGGCCGCCAAATACATTCTCGCCGAAACAAAAGTCGTAGCCCAAAAACCCGCAAAGGTGGTCGGGGCGCTGAGCGGCACGAGTGAAACGACAGTCATTCGCCTCTCCTACGCGCTCGGTTACTCCGGGTATAGCGAGTTGCAGCAAGAAATTCGCAGCTCCTTGCTGGATAAAGTGCAAAAAGAAAATGCCATTGACAGCCTGCGGGCAGCAGCGGAAGATTTGCGCGATCAGGACGATCTGATCTCCTTCAACATGGAGCAGGACGTCGCCTACATTCGGCAAACGCTCGGCGGACTGAAAAAGGAACAACTGGAGCAGGCGGTAGCAAGCATCATGGCCGCCAAGCACATTCTCGTCGTCGGCTTCCGCAGCTCGTATGCCCCTGCCAATTGGCTCGCTTTTTCACTGAATGTCGTAAAAGGAAATGCGCACCTGTACAGAGGACCTGTCGACGATGCGAACTATTTGCTGACCCAGATCAATTCGGACTGGTTGGTCATTACCTTGTCCTTTCCCCGCTATGTCAGTGAAACGATTTTGTTCACCAAGGCGGCAAAGGAGAGAGGGGCTGTCGTTTTGGGGATTACCGACGACGAGCTTTCTCCGGTCGGGCCGATTGCCGATCAAGTCTTGAAAGTTCATGCACCTGCTCCTACCGCGCTGAAAGGAATGACCGCGATCTTTTCCATGCTGAGCGTACTGGTCAGCGGTGTGGTACAGGCCGATGGCGAGCAGGTGAAAGAACGGCTGCTAAACTACGAAAACACGAGTCGCCAAATCTATCCCTTCGTGGGGGAAACCGACATGTGACGCTGAGAGAAAAAAGGGGATGAGGGTATGAAAAAAAGCTGGTGGAAAACAGGGCCACTAAGCGTACTGCTGGCAACGGCAGTCATCGCAGGCTGTTCATCGCAGACAGCCAACCAGACGACGCAGCCGAAAACCGATGAGGCGGGCAAGACGAGCAACACGCTCGTTGTCTCATCGCTGATTGACCCGGACACGCTCGATCTGCACAAAACAACCTGGCTCGGCAACGAGAACGGCCTTTTGTACGAACCGCTGCTGAGCCGGGACACTTCGGGAAAAATCATCCCCGGCCTTGCGGAAAAATACGAGATTTCGCCGGACGGCAAAACGTGGACGTTCACCATACGCAAAAATATCCGCTTCCACACCGGCAATCCTGTGACGGCAGCCGCTGTGAAGGAGTCGTTTGACCGGATGCTGGAAATCTCCCCTGTCAAAGGGATCGTCGGGCCGATCGAAAAAGTGGAGGCAACAGACGAGCAGACGCTGAAAGTTCATTTCAGCAAGCCATTTTCTCCTTTTATCAACGTCGTCATTAGCGGAATGGTTTCTCCTGTAGACACGAAGGCGGCAAAAGAGCTGGGCGACGGTTTTGGCGACAAGCCATCGGGAACGGGGCCGATCCAGTTTGAGAAGCGGGAGCGGGGCGCATCGCTTCTGTTCAAGAAAAATCCCGAGTACAACTGGGGGCCGGAGTACGTCGCAAACAAAGGCCCGCTTCATATCGACAACGTTTTGTTCCGCTTTTTGAAAGACGACGATACGCGCATGATGGAGTTCAAAAAAGGAACGATTCACGTACTGCACGATGTTCCGGCAAACTCCGTCGCTGAATTGCAGTCATTGCCTGGCGTCGACATTCAGAAAACGATGGACATCGGCATCAAGTACATCGCTTTTAACAACAAGCATCCACTGTTCAGTGACGTTCGCCTGCGCAAGGCGGTAGCTCTCTCCGTCGACCGCGATCCGCTGGTACAAGTAGCGTTGAACGGTTTCGGCAAACCGATATACGGACCGTTGGCACCGACGATTTTCGGCTACAGCGAGGCGATCGAGAACAAGGCGAAGCAAATGTACACCCGCAATGTAGCGGAGTCCAAGCAGTTGCTGGCAGATGCCGGATGGACGGACACCAACAACGACGGCATCGTGGACAAGGACGGCAAACCGTTGTCGGTGGAGATTTTGGTGTCACAGCAGCCAGCGTTTACCAGAGCCGCGCAAATTCTCCAAAGCCAGCTGAGAGAAGCGGGAATCGATCTCAAAATTACCGTTCAGGAAATGACGACAATCAAAGACCGAATCAGCAAAAAGTCGTACGATATGGCACTGATGTACTACGGCTGGTACGATGCCGACATTCTGTTTCTCATTTTTGAAAAGAGCAACGCCGAAAGCCGCATGCACTATACGCGGCCCGAGCTGGACGATCTGCTGAACAAAGGGCGGGAAGCTTCCAGCGAAGAGGAACGCATTCGCATTTACGAACAGGCACAGGAAATTTTGCTGAACGATTCGCCATGGGTGCCGCTCTGGGTGAACGAAGTCGTGACGGCAACGAGAGGCATCAAAGGCTTTGGGCTCAATTCCTACACGCAATACTTCATTTTGAATGATGTCACTCTCGATAAATAGAGAAACAGGGGTGATGGTATGCGCCGCTATGTGGTGAAAAGGCTGATTTCTCTATTGGGCACGCTCCTGGGCGTATCTGTCCTGATATTTCTCATGGTGCACCTGATTCCCGGCGATCCTGCGACGCAAATATTGGGACAGTTTGCCACGCCGGAAGCCATCAGCCAGATGCGCACGGCGCTCGGACTGGATCAGCCGCTATGGCAGCAGTATGTCGGCTTTCTGGGCAGACTTTTGACGGGGGATCTGGGTACGTCTCTCTTTACGGGAGAGAGTGTGTGGGAGCAGATTGTCACGCGCTTCCCGATCACGTTGCAGCTTGCTATTTTCAGTGTTTTGATTGCCGCAATATTCGGTATTTTACTCGGGACGATTGCCGCTGTGAAACAAAATACGCTGGTGGACAGATTCGTCGTCCTGCTCTCGCTGGTCGGGATTTCCGCGCCAGGCTTCTGGATCGCCCTGTTCCTGATCTGGATTTTTGCTTACAAGCTCGCGCTGTTTCCGATTTCCGGCTATGAGGGCGTTCATTCCTTGCTGCTGCCAGCCATCACTTTGGGCATGGCGGAAGCGGGGATGATCGCCCGAATGACCCGGGCAAGCATGCTGGAAGTGATCAAACAGGACTACATGCGGACAGCCGAAGCAAAAGGGGCTTCGCTCGTTTCACTCATTTTCAGCCACGGCTTGCCCAATGCAATTATCCCGGTCGTGACGATGATCGGCTTGCAATTTGGCTCGCTGATGGCAGGCGCTGTAGTCGTGGAGACGGTATTTTCCTTGCAAGGCATCGGCAGTCTGGCGATTGAAGCGATCAGCAAGCGAGACATGCCGACAGTGCAAGGGATGGTATTTTTCATGGCGCTGATTTTTGCACTGACCAACTTGATCGTGGATCTGATTTACAGCCGGATTGATCCGCGCATCCACTTCGATTAGGGGAGGAGCAGGATTATCGTGAATAACAGTCGTCACATGTCTTACTGGTCAGGGATCAGAAAGCGATTGCAGCGCAATAAAACAGCTATGGCCGGAGCGATCATCCTGCTTGTTTTTACACTCGGCTCGCTGCTCGCTCCCGTGATCGCCCCGCATCCCGTCGAACAGATGAACTTTGATCAACGCCTGGCTGCTCCCAGTTCTACCCATCTCTTGGGAACGGACGATTTTGGCCGGGACATTTTTTCCCGCTTGTTGCATGGCGGTCGCATCTCGCTTTTGATGGGGTTGATAACGGTAGTGTTGTCGACCACGATTGGGGTCACGCTCGGAATTATTGCCGGATATTACAGGCGTCTTGATTTGTTTATCATGCAGGGGATGGATATTCTCATGTCGCTTCCCGCCTTGCTTTTGGCGATCGCAGTCATTGCCGTGCTCGGGCCAGGATTGGCCAATGCGATGATTGCCGTCGTGATCGCGGTCATCCCGTCCTACGTGCGGGTCGTGCGTTCCGCGGTGTTGTCCATTCGGGAAAAAGAGTACATCGAAGCCGTCCGCGCTTTGGGCATCCGGGATTGGCAAATTCTTTTGAAGCACATTTTGCCGAACATCATGTCGCCGATCATCGTGTTGTCGACGATCCAGTTTGGCGTCAGTATTTTGGCTGCTGCGGCCTTGAGCTTTCTCGGTTTGGGCGCACAGCCGCCGATGCCTGAATGGGGGGCGATGGTTTTTGTCGGCAAGTCGTTTTTGAGTCAGGCTTGGTGGATGTCGATTTTCCCTGGAATGGCGATCATGCTGGTGGTTCTGGGCTTCAATCTGCTTGGGGATGGATTGCGCGACGCTCTGGACCCGAAAACGAGGTAAGGGAGGATGGACAGATGAAAGACTCTCTCTTGGAAGTCGATGACTTGCGGGTGCAGTTTCGCACGGAAAACGGTGTGCTGCCCGCCTTGCAAGGCATTTCTTTTCAGATCAAAAAGGGCGAGACAGTAGCCTTGGTAGGAGAATCCGGCTGCGGAAAAAGCGTCACCTCGCTTGCGATCATGGGGCTGTTGGCCAGCTCGTCTGCGCAAATGAAAGGGAACATCCGCTTTCGGAACAGGGAGCTTGGCCAGCTTGGGCCAAAGGAGATGCGAGAGATCAGGGGCAAAGAGATCGCCATGATTTTTCAGGAGCCGATGACTTCCCTCAATCCGGTGCACACGATCGGCAGGCAATTGGAGGAAGTGTATCGGTTGCACACCGATTTGCCGAAAAAACAACGGCAGAACAAGGCAATCGAGATGCTGAAAAAGGTCGGAGTTCCGCGTGCCGAGGAAATTATGCGGGAATATCCGCACCAGTTGTCGGGGGGCATGAAGCAGCGGGTGATGATTGCCATGGCGATGGCCTGCAACCCGCATTTGCTGATCGCGGATGAACCGACGACAGCTCTGGACGTGACGATCCAGGCGCAAATTTTGGAGCTGATGAACGACTTGAAGGAAAAGGCCGACACGTCACTGCTCCTGATTACACACGATCTCGGCGTCGTCGCGGAGATGGCGAACCGCGTCCTGGTCATGTACTACGGAGAGATTGTGGAGGAAGCAGATGTCGCCAGCCTGTTCTCGCAGCCGCTTCATCCGTATACCGCCGGACTTTTGCGCTGTATCCCGGACCTGGATGAAGCAGAGAAAAAACGTCTCGACCCGATCGAAGGCAGTGTCCCTTTGCTCGGAGAAGTGACGCAAGGGTGTGCGTTCCGCTTTCGCTGTCCTTTGGCAGAAGAACGCTGTCATCTGGCAAAACCGCCGCTGTCAGGCAAAGGAACGCAAGCCGTCCGCTGCTGGCTGTACGCGAAAGAGGAGATGGCGGTATGAGCGAAGTTTTGTTGTCCGTAAACGATTTGAAGACGTATTTTCCGATCAAGAAAGGACTGTTCGGTCAGAGCGGCGAAGTGGTCAAGGCAGTCGATGGAGTTTCCTTCCAGTTGAAAAAAGGAGAGACGCTGGGGCTGGTCGGGGAAAGCGGCTGCGGCAAATCGACGACAGGCAGAAGCATCATGCGCTTGATTGAGCCAACAGGCGGGACGATTCATTTTGAGGATCAAGAAATAACCGCCATGCCAGAGAGTCGGTTTCGCGCGTTTCGCAAAAAAATGCAAATCGTGTTTCAGGACCCGTACGCTTCCTTGAATCCGCGCATGACCGTGCAGGGGGCTTTGGAGGAAGCGCTGGGGGTAAAGGAGCCGAAAATGTCGTCTGCCGAGCGCAGGGAGCAGGTGAAGGAACTGCTGCAACTGGTCGGGCTGAATCCGCAGTTCGCTGCCCGTTATCCGCACGAGTTCAGCGGCGGGCAACGGCAACGGATCGGCATTGCCCGGGCTTTGGCGGTGCAGCCTTCGCTGGTCGTTGCCGATGAGCCTGTGTCGGCCTTGGATGTCTCCATTCAGGCGCAAATTGTCAATCTGCTGCAAGATTTGCAGGAACGGCTTGGACTTGGCTACTTGTTTATTTCCCACGACCTGGGAGTCGTTCGGCATATCAGTGACAGAATCGCCGTCATGTATCTCGGACGAATTGTGGAGATCGCCGACAAGAAAGATTTGTTTGCGGGCCCGCTTCATCCGTATACACAGGCATTGATGTCGGCTGTGCCGAAAGCCAATCCGTTTCGTCGCAAAGAAAGGATTGTACTGACGGGCGATGTGCCCAGTCCTTCGCGGGTTCCGGCAGGATGCTCTTTTCACACCCGCTGTCCGCACAGCACGGAAGTTTGCCGTACGATTCGTCCCGTTCCCAGCCAGGTACAGCCCCGTCATTTTGTCGCATGCCACCTATATGAAACAGAAGGGATGAAGATCATTGAAAATCGAGCGCATTGAGTTGCAGCAACTCCATATTCCACTTCGCTTCCGTTTTGAAACGAGCTTTGGCTATACGCTTGTCAAAGAGTTGATTCTGGTCAGCGTCTACGGTGAGGGCGAGGTTGGCTACGCGGAAAGCGTGGCGATGCCTGATCCTTACTATAATGAAGAAACAACCGAGACTGCCTGGCACATGATGGAGCGTTTTCTCATCCCCAAGCTGTTTGCCAACCCGATCGAGACGCCGGAAGACGTAGATCGGCTGTTCGCTCCCGTTCGCCGCAACTACATGGCTAAATCAGCGTTGGAAGGCGCGATTTGGGATTTGTACAGCAAGCAAAAAGGGATTTCTTTGGCCAGGGCGCTCGGCGGCGACAAAGCGGTGATCGACGTGGGCATCAGCATCGGAATTGAGCCGACGGTGGATCAAGTGTTGGCGAAAGTGGAACGGCACTTGGCGGAAGGCTACAAAAAAATCAAGGTAAAGATCAAGCCGGGCTTCGATGTGGAGCTGATTCGCGCGATCCGCAAGCAGTTCGGTGACGATGTGCCGCTGATGGCCGACGCCAATTCCGCTTACACGATGGAGCACGTCGATATTATGAAGGAGCTGGATCACTACGGACTGATGATGATCGAACAGCCGTTGGCTCATGATGACATCATCGACCATGCCAAGCTGCAGCGGGAGCTGTCCACGCCGATTTGTCTGGACGAGAGCATTCATAGTGTGGAAGATGCGCGAAAAGCAATCGAGTTGGGCAGCTGCGGCATTATCAATATTAAAGTCGGTCGCGTGGGCGGTTTGACCGAGTCGAAGCGGATTCACGATTTGTGCCAGGCACACGGCATTCCGGTCTGGTGCGGGGGAATGATCGAGTCCGGAGTGGGCCGCGCTCACAATATCGCCATTACGACTCTGCCGAACTTCACAATTCCGGGCGATACAGCGGCATCGAGCCGTTACTGGGAAGAAGACATCGTGGAGAACGGGGTAGAACTGATTGCTCCAGGGCAATTGGCGGTACCGGAAGGACCTGGCATCGGCTATGCACTGAACAAGCGAGCGGTCGGGAACTACGTCCTGCGTTCGCAAAATTTCCGGCCGTAGCTAGGCTTGCTTCACGATTTTTCTAAATAAAAGGGAAAAAGGGGAGAAGTAAAGATGGCGGTGTGGGTGGAATCGTTTGAGGAGTATGCGCAAAAGTTGCTTTCCCAGGCAAAAATTACAGGTGCGGCAGTTGGTTTGGCCAAGCAAGGACAGATGGACTACTTCCGCGGCTTCGGGCTTGCGGACGATACAGAAGACGCGCTGGAGCTGACGCCGGACACGGTATTTGGCATCGGCTCTGTCACGAAATCGTTTACTTGCGTTGCCATCATGCAGCTTCAGGAGCAAGGCAAGCTGCATGTCCACGATCCGGTTCGCAAATACATCCCTGAGCTGTCCACACCGAACGAAGACTATACTCGCGCGATGACGATTCATCATCTGATGACCCACACCGCAGGCTTTCCTCCATTGGATTCACTCGTGGGAGCGATGAAAAGCAGCATGCTCGAAGACACGGCCAACCGCACGTTCAGCTCCGGGTTGCAATGGGACCTGGACAAAGCGGAAGCGATCGAGACTTACGACGAGTTGCTTGCCTACATGGCAAAGCTCGAATATGAGCTGCTCGGCGCTCCTGGCGAACATTTCAGCTACTCCAACGACAGCTACGCCTTGCTCGGAATTATTGTCGGGCGGGTGAGCGGAATCGCGTACGAACAATTTGTCCGCGAGCACATTCTGGAGCCTGCCGGCATGACGAACAGCGCTTTTCTCATCGAGGAGCTGCCAGCAGATGCGCAGGTGGCAACTCTTTTCACCCGCAAAAGTCCTGAGGAAGGCGGGGCGGTGTTTCGCTCGCCAGCTTGGTGGGACGCTCCGGCCATGCGTTCGGGAGGCTTTTTGAAATCGACCATTCGCGATTTGTTGCGCTACACGGAGTTGTTCCGCACGGGTGGTTTGGTAGGCGACAAGCGATTGCTTTCGGCGGACAGTGTCAAGGACATGACAACTCCTTACGCTCCGCTCACTCCTTTTCAAGGCTACGGGTACGGGCTGATGATCGGCAAAGATGGCCACGGCGGTACACTCATCGAGCATGGCGGGGCGATCAAAGGGGTCAGCGCGCAAATTTTTACGATTCCGGAAAGCGACACGACAGGGGCGATTCTCATGAACGTGGACGGCGGGCCTGCCACTGACCTGATGCATGGCTTGTTGAACGAGTATCGCGGCCAACCTGCTGCAACTCCTCCGTTCCCTTACGCAGACTACGAACTGCCTGTCGAGCGACTGGCTACGTATGTCGGGGAGTATCGTTCCTCGGAAGGGGCCAACGTAACCGTCGAGATCGAAGAAAACGGTTTGGTGCTCAAAGCGATGGGGGGCAAGCTTCCGCTGCGGGCGGTAGGAGAGGACGGCTTCGTGTTCAAACGGGGCGAGACAGATTCGTACATCCGGTTTTTCCGGGATGAAGCGGGCGAGATCAGCCGGATGGGCTTCGGCTTCCGGCAGTTGCCCAAAGTGTCGGTAGGAAAAGAGCAGACCGTGTAAAGACCAAACACGCGTCCTTGACAAGCATGGAAGTTGCTTGCCAGGGGCGCGTGATTTTTTCAGGTGCTGGCACTGCACTGTTATGATCTTACGGTCTATGCTGCCATGCCGCTATGCCACTAAGCCACTAAGCGCGAACGTTCCCCCTATGTAGACGAGGCATGGGAATGAATCGCTTCTCCCGCAGCGGAGCGCTGCCAGTCAGGGTGCTGCTCCATGTTGCGGAAGGTGCGGAACAAAAGCAGGCAAAGCGATGACAGGCTGAAAATGATTCCGCCAGCGAGCAGAAGAACGCCGGAAGTGGCCGTTTTCGAGGCCAAAAGGAACGAGCAGAGAGCGTAGCTGACCGGACCGAAGCCAAGCGACATCAGGGAGAGCAGCGACATGACGCGGCCGAGCATGGCAGAAGGGACGATAGTCTGGATGTAAGTGATGATCGGGATGTTCGTCATGCTGAGCATCATGCCGATGCAGAACATCGGGAGCAATCCGAACAAAAGCTGCTGCATGAAAAAGAGCGAGCTCATCGCGACCCCCATGCCGCCGAGGAAAAAGGGGAGCAGAATAAATTTTCCGCGAAAGCCTTTGCACAGTCCGGTCAAAATCCCTCCGACGATCGTGCCGACGCCAAGCGAGGTGCTAAGTGTGCTGTACGCGCTTCCATCCCAGCCGAGGTCTTTGACGTGCAGCGGTATCCCCATGTTGATCGGCCCGGAAAACATCATGTTGATCACGAGCGAGGTGACGAGTAGCATAGTCAGGATCGGAATCCCGTATGTAAAGCGAATCCCGCCCCATATATCCTGAAAATACGATCCTGCGCCAGAAGACGGCGAAGCGGTTGCGCGAGTCTCGTCGCGTGAGGAAGCATGCAGGCGCAAAGCGAGCAAAACCAGTGCCCCTGTGAAAAAGGCGAGCGCCAATATGACGAACATGAGCGAATAGTTGTGGGTGCGGATCAACAGCGCGGAGACGACAGGACCGCCGACCATGCTGATTTGCTGGGAAATTTCCATCATGCTGTTGGCAGGAGCGAGTTGTTCCCGAGAGACAAGGGAGGGCAGGATCGAACTGCGAGCTGGCCAGAAGAAAGCGTCGACAGTGCCGAAAAGGGCGGCGATCCCGTAGATGAGCAGGAACAGCCATTCCAGCGTCTCGCCTTGGAGAACCAGCCCAAAACCGAGCAGGATGATGCAGCGAGCCAAAAGCGAAGCGAACATGATCCACTTCCGATTCCAGCGATCTGCGGCCACTCCCCCCGCAAGCATGAACAGCAGGCGGGGAATCGACATGCAAATAAGCGCGGTTCCGAGCATCGTTTCCGATCCCGTCTGATCGACGATAAACCAGGACAACAGCAAAAAGAATGCGCCATCGGCCATGGCCGACAAGATCGTCGCACACCAGAGCAAAAGAAACGAGCGATTTTTCCACAAGGCATTAGTTGGAATCGTCGTCATCCTGTTTCGCCTCCTGCTTCTTTTTGACCACGAATTTGCTCGATATATGCTTGTAGTCGCTCGGCAAGTGCTCGTAGTTATCCGGCAAAGATTCGTCTTCCGATACGTAAATGCGTTCGTCTGTCATAAAGCCGACTGTTACGATATAAAAGTTTTCCTCTGTGTCCTCCGCTTCTCCGGCGGCGATTCGCTGCAAGTGGCGTGCTTCCATATCGCCCAGCTCGTCAATCAGGGCATGGTATTTGTCAAGCCACTGCTGGATTTCGTGACGCGGAGCTTTTATTTCTGCGTTGAAAGCGATGGCAGGGGCGCGTTTGCTTTTGTCCGCGAATTGCATGAACGATTCGTCGGGAGCGTTGTACAGGCGGGTGAGGCTTGAGCGCAAATGGTTGACCATCGCTTCCTGGAGCAGCATGCTGTTTTCGCTGAGGGAAGGGAGCAGTTCTTCACTGACTTTGAAATCGTAGGCGACCGCCCGGTAAAATTTTTGCACAATCCCGTTTTTCTCTTCGGTACGGACGACCTGGACAAAGCCCTGGCTTTCCAATTCCTTGAGATGATAGTGCACCTTGGAAGCAGAGAGGGAGAGCAAGGTAGCGAGCTGCTTGCCCGTATACGCTTCCTTTACAAGCAAGGTGATGATTTCCATCCGCAAAGCATCGCTGACGACTTTCAGTTGATCCAAAGTTTCGATGACTAAAAAACGTTTCATGGCGCACCTGCCTCATTTTAATAATCATGAACGTAATGAAATATAAAAACGTTCAATTTATTTTGAACGTATAATAACTTAAAGCCCGACTCATTGACAAGAACAATTTGCCGCTATTTTCAGGCAAGTGCTACAATGGGGAGAAAGTTGACTGGGTAAGCTTTTTGGAAAGGATGCGCGATGATGACCTTGCTACAGCACCCGATTTTTCGCCGTCTGTATGCGGCCCATATTGTTCATATTATAGGGAATGAGTTTACGTTTATTGCGGTTGTAGGGCTTTTGCACGATTTGAGCGGTTCCGGTTTGTCCTTTGCCGCAGGCACGGTATTTCGGATGGTGCCGTATGTACTGACAAGCCTGTTTTCCGGAGCGCTGGTGGAGAACTGGGACAAACGCAGAGTCATGCTGATCGTCAACCTGCTTAGGGGGATTCTTGTCAGTCTGTTTTTCTTGATCACGTCTGTGACTTATTTGTGGATCGCTTTTTTGCTGTTGATTCTCGTCAATATTTGCAGCGCCTTTTTTCAGCCTGCGATGCAGGTAGCCATCGTCAGCTCTGTTGAAGAGCGGGACCGGCTGGCAGCCAATTCGCTTTTGCAAGGGACGACTTCGTTTTTGATTATTGTTTGCCAGGGAATCGCCGCTGTACTCGTTTATCTTTTTTCCTATCGCTACAACTTTTTGCTTGATGCCGCCTGTTATTTGCTGTCCCTGTTTATTCTGCTGCGGCTTCCTCCGATCGCTGAAGCTGTGGCCCACAAGACAGGCACACATTTTTTCGCTCGGCTACAGGAAGGCTTCCGCTATATCGGCGGCAACAGAAGAATCGGGCAGGTTATTTTGTACCAGATGGCAGAGAGGGCCTGCGCCGCTTATTACATCATGCTGATGTTTTACGTGCTTCAGGAGCGGGGCGAAGGGCTGTACGTATTCGGTTTGCTCGACATTCCGCTGGGGCTGGGCGGCGTGATCGCCGGAATCGCCGCTGGCCGACTGGCGGAGAGATTGAATGAACAGGGCATATCTCGTTTCCAGGGCTGGGCGCTGATCGCGATGGGACTGTCGATTGTCGCGGTGTTTCATATCAAGCCGTTGCTTGGGCTTGCTGTCGCCATCCTGTTTTGTTCATTCGCGTCGTTCAGTTCTTCGATTTTGTCCGTTACCAAGCTGCAAAAGCTGGCGGACCCTGCCTTTTTGGCCCGTGTTTTCTCGATCAGGGAAATGGCGACGATGGGAGCCTTTTCAGCGAGCTGTCTCGTACTCGGCTTTTGCGCAGAACAGGTCGGGAGCGCTGCTGTTTCGGTGTGGCTTGGCTTGTTCGGTGTTGTAGCAGGTGTCTTTTGGCTCTGGAGCCGCAAACAATTGCATCGTCTGGAGGAGCAGGAATCGTCGGTTCATCCGGAATGAGTTTCCCCTTTGCCCGTTCCCGAATGGGCAGAGGGCTTTTTGTGTTTTTGCTTACTTTATCATTTAATAAACATAAATATTGAAAATGTATGAAATTGTGTATACAATGAATGGAAACAGAGATAAAGGAAGATGCAGGATGAAAGAATTATGGAGACAGCGCGGATTTCGCTGGTATTGGCTCGGCATGTTTTTATCGGGATTGGGTGACCAGTTCGGCTGGATGGGGCTTACCTGGTTTGTGATGAACAAGACCGGATCTCCCGCTGCGATGGGGGGAGTTGTCCTGGCGTACATGCTGCCAGCCGTATTTGCGGGTTTGGTCGCGGGGGTATTGCTGGATCGGTTTGATCGCCGCAAGTTGATTATGGTGGACAATATAGCCCGCGGGGTGATTTTTATCGCTCTGGTGGCTTTGCTGCAGGTCGACCACGTTCCGCTTTTCGTGATTTACATATTGATTGTCATTGCCGGAACGCTGTCTCCGCTCAGTACAGCGGGTGCCCAGACGCTGTTGCCGAGGCTGGTGGCGGATAAAAATCATCTGGTCAAAGCGAATGGCGTCATGGAGAGTCAGTGGCAAATCATCTACATGTTCGGCCCGGCGCTGGCTGGGGTGCTGATCGGATTGATTGGGGAAGCTTACGTACTGCTGATTGATGCCGCCAGCTTTTTTGTTTGCGCCCTCTGTTTCTCGCGCCTGCCAAAAGAACTGACGAAAAGCGCAAACCCCGGCGTTCCGCAAAACATGCAGGCGGGCAAGTTTTTGCGCTCGCTGTTGGTCGATATGCAAACAGGCTACCGCTACTTGTTCGGAAACAAGCAAATGGTCGCTCTCGTGTTCTTCACGTTTTTGTTCAATATGTCTTACGGGCCGATTGAGGTGGCGTTGCCGCTTTATGCCAATCAAAACTTGGAGGGTGGCTCGATTGCGCTGGGGATGCTCTGGTCGTCGCTTGCCATCGGAGCGCTGCTCGGGTCGTTGTTCTTCTCGACGATTACGTGGAAATTCCCGCTCGGGGGCACGCTTGCGGGAATCATGGTCTTGTGGGGGCTGACCACAATGCCGCTCGCTTTCTTTTCCAGGCTGGAGGTGGCGATGGTCGCGATGGCTTTGGCAGGGTTCAGTTATTCTCCTTACAACATCATGTACAGAAGTTATTTGCAAAGGCAGGTCCCGGATGCTTTGCTGGGAAGAGTGATGACGAGCATCCGGACGGTTACGGGAACGGGAATGCCGGCTGGGGCGGCAGTCTCGGGAGTGTTGATTCCTTTTCTCGGGGTACAAGGATTGTTCGGGGCAGGGGCGGTCATGTGCGTGGTGTGCGGCTTGTTCGCCTTCGGAATGCTGCGGGACCTCAAAAATCAGTCACTTGCGATTGAGGAGCGGGGAAACTAGCTGTTTCAAACGCTGCGGCAGCAGGCTGTAAAGCACGGATAGCATCTTCAGGCGAAAAGGCATGGCTACTTCCGAGCGCTTTTTCTCTACCGCCTTGTAAATCAGGCGGGCCGTGTCATCGGCAGAGAGCAAGTAACGGGCTACTTTGCTGCGATACGCTCCTGTCCGGTCCGCTTTTTCCAAAAAAGGCGTATCGATCGGGCCGGGAAGGGCACAGGTCACATGGACGCCGCTTCCTGCAAGCTCATGCTGCAAGCCTTCGCTGAACCGGATCACGGCGGCTTTGCTCGCGGCGTATACGGATGCTTTGGCGGTAGCGACCTGACCTGCGAGCGAGGCGACGTTGACGATATGTCCCTGCTGATGATCGAGCATCATCGGCAAAAAAGCGCGAGTGGTGTACATGACGCCGGCAATGTTCGTTCGCAACGTCTCTTCCAGTTCGTCGATCGTCATGTCGACGAGCGGCTCGAACACAGCGACGCCCGCATTGTTGTACAAAAGGTCGCACGCTCCGAAGCGCACATGCACCCAGGCTGCAAAGCGCCGGACGTCCTCGTTGTTTCCGACGTGGAGCGCATAGGAAAACAATCGCTCCCGATTGGCGGAAGAAATGGACAGCGACTCATGATTTACGGGTTTACGCGATGCTGCGATGACCAGATCGCCTTTTTCCAGATGCAAGCGGGTCAGCGCCTGACCTAGACCGCCAGACGCTCCGGTGATGACGACTACGCGGGGTGTATGCATGGCTCCCCCTCTTTTCTGTATCGTTTGTGGTTGTTTGTTTTTCACAAGTATATCCCTTAGACGAATGGTGAAGGATAGCGTCTAGGAGGTGAATCCAAATGCCACAAGTAAAATGCAGCGTAGCAAACTGTGAGTATTGGGCGCAAGGCAATATTTGCAGCGCCGACGAAATCATGGTGGAGATCGACGCCCACGCGAACGCCAACCTGAAGGAAGAGTTTGCGGGTGAGTATGGTCAAAATGACCATAAAGATCAAGCAACCACTTCGTCTGAAACCTGTTGTCTGACGTTCAAGCCGAAGAAATCGGCAAAGTAAGGCTTGGACGTCCAAAAAGACGTATCCCGACAAGGAGATACGTCTTTTTGCTGCATACACTTAGACACGGGCTTGTCCAAGCGACAATGTCTTGATTTTGTGGTCGACTTCCTCCCAGGAGGTCACGCGGTGCACAAGCTCAGGGAGGCGGGCCTGATTGTACGGTGTATCGAACAAAAACACGGGAATTTGCAAGGCTTCCGACAGTTGCAGGGCATTTTCCAGCCGATCTTCCAGGAATAGATCCACGCCCCACTTTTGGGCAGCGGCAAGCTTGTCGTGGGAGCCGACCAAATCCACTTCATGGTAAGGGATTTGATAACGGGCAAACCAGTTCAGCGTCACATCGTGATGGTGCGCTTCCCTGGCGCTGATGTAAATCAGCTTGTGCAACGGATACCAGTTGCGCAACACCTGATCGGCAATGCCGTGAACAGGCGCTTCGTCGTACAGGCGTTCACCATTTTGGGCGAGCCAGTTGTCAAACTCCTCGTCTGTAATCTGATACACGTTGGCCAAATTGTACTCCAGACAGTCTTCATATCGTAAATCTCTGCCAAAGCTTTCATTCATCAACGGCACAATACTGCTGGGTGAAGTGACCGTTCCGTCAATATCAATGCCAATGGTTAGGAACTTCTCTGGTTTCATCCTCTCGCCTCCAGTTTAAATTGTACACCGCAGGCAGACAATAAGGCTACTTCCTTCACTAACAAATCCTTTACCAAAAAAGGGGCTGAGCATGGTATGTTGGATCGACACGAACGCATGAATGCGAAGCGGAAGGAAGATACCGGCTTTTCCGACACGGTAGATCAGCACGACAGGGAATTTGCAGTAGACACCTGGACCCAGGCCGCTTTCGACGAAGATGAGGAACGCTCAAGGCGAAGGATTCACTACGATCCTCACTCTTTGACAGAGCGTTATTCCGGCGAAGAGGACAGGGTGGAGAACGACTTTTCGGAGCGATTGGATGGCGTTGTACTGACGAGGGAAGACCGCGCGCCGGTCACCGTGAGAAGAGACGACGACATCGAGGCAGCGGCGGAAATCGCCGAGCCGATTCCTTCGCGTCGTTCTGTGCGTGAGATCAGCGATGACGAAGATAGCCGGGAAAGCGGAGCCAGCGGTATCGGCATGACAGGTCTGGGGCTATCGATCCTGTCCCTGTTCCTGATGCCGTATCTCGTGGCGCCAATCGGGATGGTGCTTGGCTATTTGGCGTATCGACGCGATTCGAGAACGCTGGGGGCGTGGGCGATGATTGTAGGTGCGATCTCCATTTTGGGAGCTTTGGTCATCTACCCGTACTACACGGCCCGGTAGTAACCAGCAGCAGACCGCAAAAAGCAAAAAGCCTCCTTCGCGCTGCAACAGCCGAAGAGGCTTTTTGTTTTGACGTCGCCCTCGATCAGTTTGTGTAAAAACGGGATTGATACGGTGTGATCGCAGCGATGACGGCTTCGCAAAAAACATCGGAGCGGTTGAGGCGGTCGTTGGTCAAAAGCGCGTAAGCTCCGCCGCGATGGTTGCTTCCGCTCGTTTGGCCCCACTCGTCCATAATCACGCTCAGTTCCGTCTTTTCTGCCACAATGCGCTCAATCGCCTGTTTGGGCATGGGAAAAGCCAGACCTTTGCCCAAAAACAGCTGCTTTCCGTCCCAGGCTGCGCACACCGAGATCAAATACCATTGTCCGGTAAACGCTTCGTCATACATCAGGCCGCCTTCCAGACCAAGCCCGATTTGCGCCTCCGGAGCAAGGGCGAGAGCCGCTTTTGCCCGATTGATGGCTCCGGTAATCGTTTCTTGTTCGCTCATGGGCTGGGCAGGCACTCCCGAAGGAACGGAGAGACAAATCGGGTCGATGCCCGTGGCTTTTTGTACGGCCAGCCGCTTTGCTTCGTTTTTCGTGCCGAGCACATAGCGTAATGTTTCGTTGTTCATTGGATCAAATGTCACCTCGACAGTTAGCGGTTGCTCTTGATTACTGGTAGTATACCACTTCCCCCAAACGGAAGTTGTTGTGTTAAGATAAGTCCATATATAAAGAGAGTCAGAAATTACAGAGAAAACGGGGAGTGGCAGATGAAATTTACCAAATTGCATGGCTTGGGCAACGACTATGTGTACGTCAACTGTTTCGAGGAAACGTTGGCGGGAGTGGATCTTCCCGAACTGGCAAGACGGGTAAGCGATCGCAACTTCGGCATTGGCGGAGACGGCCTGATTTTGATTCTTCCGTCAGAGCGCGCTGATTTTCGCATGCGCGTATTCAACAACGACGGAAGCGAGGCAAAAAACTGCGGCAACGGCCTGCGCTGTGTGAGCAAATACGTGTACGATCACGGCTTGACTGCGCAAACCACGTTTACGGTAGAAACATGGGGCGGGATGATGAAGCCGGTTGTCTCTGTCGGGGCTGACGGCAAAGTGGAGCAAGTTACGATTGATATGGGAGAGCCGCGTTTTGAACGCTCGGCGATTCCGATGACAGGCATACCGGAAGAGCAGGCGCACGAAGAGGTGCTGGAAGTGGACGGGGCTGTGTTTACGATGACGGCTGTATCCATGGGCAATCCGCACGCGATTATTTTCATGGACGAAGTGCGCGACGAAGATGTGCGCACGTACGGACCGAAGATCGAGTTCCACGAATGGTTCCCGGAACGCACCAACGTTGAATTTATCCAAATATTGAATCGGGAAGAGATCTTGTTCCGCGTCTGGGAGCGGGGATCTGGCGTGACCCTCGCGTGCGGAACCGGAGCTTGTGCAGCGGCCGTCGCAGCGGCGCTCGCTGGCAAGGTCGACAGAGCGGTTACCGTGCATTTGGCAGGAGGAGACCTGTTTATCGATTGGCGGGAAGAAGACAATCGCGTCTACATGACAGGGCCAGCCACAGAAGTGTTCCAAGGTGTGTACAGCGGGCCTATTCCTTATAAATAAGCAAACAGGAAAAAGCCGTTCCAGTCATGACGATGGAACGGCTTTTCGCCTGTCAGTTGCCTATTTTCCTGCCGCAATCCGAATCGCGGCTTGGTGGTCGGGGTCAATCAGGTTGTCTTTGTGGCGCAGGCTGCCAGGGAAGTGAATATCAAAATGCCCGTCAAAAGCATTGTCCGTTATATACTCGATGCTGTGCGGCATGGAGGACATGGAGGCGGCCAGACGTCGACCATCGACTTCCACGATGACAGGCCGGATGCTCCAGGAAAAATTGCCGCCCCAAATGCTTTTGATGGTAGCACTGTCCGCTGAAGTCAACGGTTCCGTGTCAGAATGGGAAGCGCCGATCGTGCGTTTGACCATGAAGCTTTTGCCCGTGGCAAAATCGGTCACTTTTGCAGTCGCGTTGATCGGGAACAAATACTGGGCCGCTTCAAACCAGTCCAGATACTCACCGTACTTGGCTCCTGCTGTCTCGGTTTTTGGAATGTGGTGCACAGGAACAGTTACGATTTGGCCGATCTGCAAATAATCGGATTCGCTCAGCTTGTTGGCTTGCAAAAACTCGGTAAACGGGATGCCGTGGGCAATCGAAATCGTCCAAGGCGTATCTCCTTTGGCAACCTGATAGCGAGTGTTCTCTACCCAAGGCTTGTCCGGCTCAGGCTTGGGGGCGGGCGCAGGCGCAGGTGTCTCGGCGACTGGCTCTTGCTTGGGGATCAGCAGCTTTTGCCCGATGAGAATTTCCGTCGTTTGCAGTTTGTTTGTATTCACAATAGTTTGAATGCTTACGCCGTGGTTGTAGGCGATTTTCCACAGGACGTCGCCTGCTTTGACCGTATAAACGGTGGAACGCGGAGGTATGTACAGCGTTTGTCCGACCATGATCATGTCCGATTGCAACTGGTTAGCCAGTTTGAGCTGTTCGACCGTGATCTGGTTTTTGTACGCGATATTGCCGAGTGTGTCTCCAGGGACGACCTGAATCGTTTGGGCAAAGGCAGATGTAGCAGGGAGCAAGCCAGCAACCAGAGTAGCTTGCAGGGCGAGACGTTTCCAGCGCGTTGTTTTGAACATGAAAGCCTCCTCGATGCCGTAGCGTGGTGTAGTGGTTCATCTTGATTGTACGCAGTGGAAACCGTTGCTTTCATCAGGTAAATCTACCCTCGATTGGTCGCCTCTCCCAGCAAAGGTGAAAACTCCTCCTTTTCCAAATGAAAAATTAACCGAAAATTGTGCTTATAGACATAAAAATAGCGTGGAAGCGGCCAAATCGTCTTGCCCGCACCCACGCTATCGCAAATAAAATAAGCGAAAAGTCACCCGTTGTACACCTCATTTAGATATGCGACATCATTTTGGTCGTATTGAGGGGTACTTTTGTTCATTTTGGCCAGTTCAGCCTGCAATCTTTTCAGTTCTGCTTCCATCTTGTTGATTTTTTCTTGCATCGCTTGTGTTGTCATCGCTGCTCTCTCCTTGTTCCCGTGTAGGTATCTTTTTTCTAAATTTATTGACAATTCTAACGAAAGGCTATCGCATTGTAAATAGCTTAAATTTGGATGTAAGCGCTTTAGTTGTGAAAAGAATGTGAACGCTTGCTCAGGCTTGGCTAAAAACGACTGGTTGCCTGCAAAAAGCAGGGGAAAATAATCAGGAAGTACACTCGAGTAGTATGTTCCACATGGACAGTCGTGTTATGATGAAGGGTAGACTTAGGGCAGCTCGCCCTCAGGAAGGTGTGGACTGGTGATTTACTTAGACAACAGTGCGACAACCCGGCCTCATCCAGGGGTCATTGAGACAGTAAAACGGGCGATGGAAAACTATTATGGAAATCCGTCCTCTTTGCATCAAAAAGGGGTGGAAGCCGAAAACGTACTCAAGCAGGCGCGGAAGGTTGCCGCACAGTACCTGGGCTGCAAAGAAGGGGAAATCATTTTTACCTCCGGAGGCACAGAAAGCAATAATACGGCAATCAAGGGCATTGCCTTTCAATATCAGAACAGAGGGAAGCATATTGTTACCACACAAGTCGAGCATCCGGCTGTCTACGATGTGTGCAAGCAGCTGGAGGGGATCGGGTTTGCCGTGACTTATCTGCCTGTGGATCGCGAAGGGCGCGTGTCTGTCGAGGATGTAAAGCGTGCGCTCCGTCCGGACACGATTCTCGTGTCTGTCATGCATGTGAACAATGAACTGGGGACGATTCAGCCCGTGGAAGAAATCGGACAGTGGCTAAAGCAGTATCCGAAGGTTTTGTTCCATGTGGATGCCGTCCAGGGGATCGGCAAAGTGCCGCTGTCTCTGCACGACTCCGGCATCGATCTGTTGAGTGTGTCCGCCCACAAGTTCTATGGCCCGCGGGGAGTGGGCATCCTGTATAAACGCGAAGGATTGATTATCCACCCGTTGATGATGGGCGGCGGACAAGAAGCTGGGGTGCGCTCGGGAACGGAAAACCTTCCGGCGATCGCTGGCATGGCCAAAGCCATTCGGGTTTTGGAGGAGCTGGGCAAGGACGAAGCCGGGAGACTGCAAAGCCTGAACCAACGGCTGCGCGAAGGCATTGAGCGAATCGAGGGCTGTATCGTCAACACGCCGCAGCAAGGGGCAGCTCCGCACATTATGAACTTGTCCGTACCGGGAGTAAAAGCGGAAGTGTTGCTGCACGCTTTGGAAGAGAGAGGCTTTCTCGTCTCGACCAAGTCAGCCTGCTCGTCTAAAGCGAATGAGCCAAGCAGGGTGTTGACGGCTGTCGGGATTGAACGGGATTGTGCCCTGTCATCTTTGCGCATCAGCCTGGGCAGGGAAAATACGCGTGAGGAGATCGAGCAGTTCCTGACCGCGCTGGAAGCGTGCGTAGAAACCTTGCGCTCGTTTATCAAGCCGCAAACGGTCCCGGATCGCAGAAAATAAGAGAAGAGAACCCATTCAAAGGAGATTATCATGAACTACGATGTTATTTTGATTCGCTACGGCGAGCTTGCTCTTAAAGGCAAAAACCGCGACCAGTTTGAAGAAGCGCTGGTCAGAAGTGTGAAAAGCGTGCTGCGCTCCTTTTTCAAAGTAAAGGTGAGACGCAACTACGGGCGCATGTATGTCGAGCTGCATGGCGAGGATGCTTATGCGGTCATGGAACGGTTGAAGCGCGTTTTCGGCATCTCTTCCTTTAGTCCGACCGTTCAAGTGGACCCGGATATCGAGACGATCAAGGAAAAAGCGCTGGAAATGGTCCGTCAATTGCAGCCGGAACCGCGTACGTTCCGCGTGGTCACCCGTCGTGCGGACAAGCGCTACCCGATTCCTTCCATGGAAGTGAACCGAATCGTCGGTACCCACATTTTGCGGGCGCTGCCTGCGATCAAGGTAGATGTGCACGAGCCTGAAACGATCGTCAATGTGGAAATTCGCGCAGAAGGTACGTATTTAAGCTGTGAAACGATTCCGGGGCCAGGCGGCTTGCCAGTAGGCGTGAGCGGAAAAGTGCTGCTGCTTTTGTCGGGGGGAATCGACAGCCCTGTAGCTGGCTGGATGATGCTGAAGCGCGGAGTTACGCTGGAAGCGATCCACTTCCACAGCTATCCGTTCACCAGCGAGCGCGCTTTGCAAAAGGTGCGTGACTTGGCCCAAAAACTGACCAAGTGGGGCGGAACCGTCAAGCTGCACGTTGTTCCTTTTACCGAGATTCAAACCGCGATCCGCGAAAAGTGTCCGGAAGATTATTTGATCACGATCATGCGCCGCTTCATGATGCGCATTTCCGAGCGTGTGGCGGAAAACACGAAAGCAAAGGCTCTGGCGACAGGCGAAAGTCTCGGACAGGTAGCTTCGCAAACATTGGAGAGCATGGACACGATCAACAAGGTGATTTCCATTCCCATGCTTCGTCCGCTCATCGGGATGGACAAGGTCGACATTACCGATCTCTCGCGTAAAATCGATACGTATGAGCTGTCCATTTTGCCGTATGAAGACTGCTGCACGGTGTTTACCCCGAAAAATCCGGTAACCAGACCGAAACCGTATCTGGCTGCCAAATTTGAAGAAGTGCTGGATGTGGACGCTCTAGTGGAAAAGGCAGTAGCAGGCACTGTCATCGAAGAAATCACAACCAAGCCGAAAGAAACGACGACGGATTTGTTTTAGCCGATAGAGAAAAATGCGTGACGGGGGAGAAGAGTCATGATTATCCGCTATGAGCGAAACGGCAAAATCAAGCATGGGTGGATGGTAGCAGAAGATCAGAAGGTTCGGGTGATCGAAGGGGATATTTATAAAATCCAAACAGCCAAACCGATCATGACGGGACTGGAGCTGCCGCTGGACGAAATCAGCCTGAAAGCGCCGTGCGATCCGAGCAAAGTGGTGTGCATCGGCTTGAATTATCGCGACCACGCGGCAGAGATGGGGATCGATCTGCCAAAAGAGCCGTTGATGTTCCTGAAGCCTTCGTCTGCTGTCGTGGGTCCGGGCGAGCCGATTGTTTATCCGAAGCTGACCGAAAATCTGCATTACGAAGGCGAACTGGCCATTGTCATCAAAAAGGAAGCAAAAAAGGTGAAGGCTGCCGATGCGGATGAGTACATCCTCGGTTTTACGTGCGCCATTGATGTGACTGCCCGCGATTTGCAATGGAGCGACGGGCAATGGACGCGCGCCAAAGGCTTTGATACGTTTTGCCCGCTCGGACCTGCGATTGCCGCCAAGCTTGATTATTCAAACTTGCGTATCGTAACCCGGGTGAACGGCGAAGTGCGCCAGGATGCCAGCACAGAGCAGCTGATTTTTACCATCCCTCAACTGGTGGAGGCGGTATCGGCTGTCATGACTCTTCGTCCGGGAGATGTTATTTTGACCGGAACCCCTTCTGGAGTAGGCGAACTGAAAGTCGGAGACGAAATCTCGGTTACTATTGAAGGAATTGGAACGTTGACAACGCATGTCGTTGGCGAGGAATAAGATTGCCTGCCGAAAAGGTGAAGCCCCTCTTTCTTTTATGGAAAAGAGGGGCTTGTTTAGTTGCTTTGTGATAGAGGGGCGTCCATGTCGTTTGGCTGGAGCGAGGCGTTTATTCTTTTTCGTTCGGATCGTCGTGGATGGGATGAGCCGATGGGTCCTGACGAGGCAAATCTTGATGCATCTCTCTTGTTTCATAAGTAAAGCGGGTGGTCGTCGAATGCTGTCCAGGTTCCCAGCCAGTTGCTTTTCCGAGGCGCGCTTCATTGGTGGAAGCACCGTACGGACCTTCCGGAAATTCCTCCTGGAGAATTTCGTTGCGCTGTGATTCGACCGTGGATAATTCATTGTAGTGCTCGTGGGTGTGTTCTACACTTGTTGGTTTCGGAGTCATTTTCGCACCACCTTTTGTCATTGCGTTCTGTGTGAAGACAGCTATGCGGGGGCGTCAGCCGTTACACGTATAGTGTGAAATAAAAAGGAATGTACTATTCGATTTTTAGTTGACGGCTCGTTTGTTTTTATGTATATTTAAATTCTGCTATTGAGAAGTCAATTCGATTGAAAAAACGCTTTAAAAAAAGTGAAAGAAACGGTTGACTTTATAAAGGCTAATTTGTTATATTAGATCTTGTCGCTACTGAGTGAAGCGAAATGGTGAAAAAAACCTCTTGCATCACGATGGGCGATGTGGTAAGATGGAGAAGTCGCCTTCGGGCGGTGAGCGAAACAAATGCTCTTTGAAAACTGAACA